>DRME01000068.1 GCA_011375175.1 Deltaproteobacteria bacterium
GAGGGCGCGAGCCTGTCGGCGAGCCTGTCGGCAGGCCACGGGGGCCGCTCCGTCATACCGCCGGTGGTAGTCCATATGATAGGCATAGGCGAGAAGAGCGGCGAGCTCGGCCCGATGCTCGTCGCGGCGGCCGACACCTACGAAAAAGAGCTGGAGGCGGGCATAAAGGCCACCCTGGGAATGCTCGAGCCGCTCCTCATAGTCGTCATGGGGGTCGTCGTGGGATTCATAGTGCTGGCCATACTGCTGCCGCTCTTCGAGCTCAACCAGGTCGTGACCTGAGGCGGCGTGGGGCAGGCCGAAGGCTTTCCTTGAAAAAGGCTTCTCTCGAAGAAGCTTTCTCTTGAGAAAGGAGGTCTTATCGTGAGATGGGCGAGGGGTTCGGCGGGTGTGTCGGGATTCACCCTCATAGAGCTCATGGTGGTCATCGTAATCCTCGGCATCCTGGCCGCCGTCATAGCGCCGCGCATAGTGGGCAGGACCGACGAGGCCAAGGTCACGGAGGCGAAGGTGCAGATAAAGAACCTCGAGACGGCGCTCAAGCTCTACAAGCTCGACAACGGCGTCTATCCTTCGACCGAGCAGGGGCTCGACGCCCTGGTCGAGAAACCCACGGTCGGAGTCCTGCCGAAGAAATGGCGGGACGGGGGCTATCTCGAAAAGCGCAGGGTGCCGCTCGACCCCTGGGGCAACCCCTATGTCTACGTCTCTCCGGGGCTCCACGGCGACTACGACATCCTGAGCCTCGGGGCCGACGGCGTGCGGGGCGGCGAGGGCTACGACGCCGATATCGCAAGCTGGGAGATCGATTGAGCGGGCCGGGGCGGCGGATGACGCCGGGAGGTGAGCGGAGTGGGCGCAGGTCGTGACGGAGCCGCCGGGGCGCCTTGCGGGCGGTCCGGCTTCACGCTCATAGAGCTCATGGTGGTCGTGGCGCTTCTGGGCATAGTCCTCGCCGTAGTCGCCCCGCGCCTGGGGCTTGTCGAGGACGGCAGGATGAGGAGCACGGTCAGAAGGCTCACGGGCCTTGTGACCTATCTCGGCGACAGCGCCGAGACGAAGAAGCGCTACTACCGCCTCTGGTTCGACATCGACGGGGAGAGGGTGCGGGTGGAGGTCTCGCACGACGCCGTGGAGTTCGTTCCGGCCGCGGACGCTGCGCTGCGTCCCTTCGAACTCGAAGGGGCGGAGATCGTCGACGTGGTCGTCGCCGGTCTCGGCAAGGCGGCGGGCGGCGAGGTCTCCACGGTCTTCGCCCCCTACGGCGGGTCCCTGCCCTTCAAACTCCACGTGGAGGGCGCGGGCAGGGTCGTGACCATAGGCTACAATCCATACACCGCCCGCGTGGAGCTCTCCGAGGGGTACGTGTGACATGAGTCCTTCGGCGCCGCGTAGAGAAGGGGAGGGGGGTTTTACGCTCCTCGAGGTGATGATCGCCCTGGCCATCATGGCGGGCGTGGTCGTTACGCTGCTATCGAGCCTCAACTTCCACCTCGACGTCGCCTCGTCGAGGGCCGGCGTCTGTCTGGCCGCCATCATCGGCAGGGCGGCCGTCGAGGAGGCGGCGGTCACGGGGGCGTCCCTTGCGGGCGAGGGCGACTTCGGCCGGGCCTTCGAGGGCTACACCTGGAAAGGGACGGCCGAGAAGACGGAGCTCAAGGGCCTTGTGCGCCGCAGCTTCTCGGTGCGCAAGGACGGCGTGGAGGAGGTGCGCTTCCTCTTCTACACCTTCGAAGACGCGCGGTGAGGCGCGTTGATCCGCCGGGTGATGAGTGTGGCTGGAAGAGACCTTCCCGATGGAGTCGCCCCGGCCCTTCGCCGGAAGACTTCCGGTGTCCTCGGGGCTGCGCCGCTTCCGCCTGCGCCTGCCTGGCCGCCGCGGCCCGGGAGGGCGGGGGCGGCCGGAGCCGCGCTGTCAAGGAGAAAAGGCCCCTTCGGCGGGGCGGGCGGCCGGGGACGGCGCAGGCCCGGTGAAGGCGGTTTCACGCTCCTTGAGACGCTCATCGCCCTGGCGCTGACGGCCCTTGTGCTGACGGCGCTCTACGGGACCTTCTTCATCGCCGTGAGGGCCGGCGACGGGGCGGCCATGACCGGGCTCGACGCCTACCTGCAGGCCGGGCGCCTGACCGACCGCTTCTGCCGCGACGTGGCGTCGGCCGTCTTCAGACCCGCCGACGGCGCCACCTTCTTCACGGGCCGCAAAAGGGACGTTGCCTCGACCGTCTCCTTTACGACCTTCGGCTACCCCACTCCACTGAGCGCCGCGCCCGTGAGCGACCTCACCGCGGTGAGCTACTTCGTCGACGACGGGCCCGACGGCGCAAGCCTCTACCGCGAGGTCTGGAGCCCCTACGTGAAGAAGAAGTTCAGGGTCGAGATGGTGCGGGGCGTAAGGGCGTTCGAGGTGACTTTCTATAACGGCCTTGCGTGGTCGAAGGCCTGGGACGCCTCTCTCGAGAAGGCGCTGCCGCGGGCCGTCAAGATGCGCCTTGTGCTCGGGGACATGACGGAGGTGAGCGCCGTTGCGAGGACGAGGATCAGGTAGGGGAGGGCGCGCCGGCGCTGGGGGACGGCCGCCCATGGGCGGAGAGCGGGGGTTCGCCCTCGTCGTGGTGCTTCTCGTCACGGCCCTTCTCGTCTCCGTGGTCGTCGAGTTCGTGTACGCCGTGTACGTCTCTACGTCGATGGTGGCCAACTACCGCGACAGCCAGAGGGCGAGCGTGCTCGCCGCAACGGGCGTGGAGATGGCCCAGGCGGCCATAGAGATCCTCGACAGGACCGATCCCTACCGCGTCACGGGCGGCGGGGGCATCTACTACGCAAAGAGCGACGAGGACACCGTGCTCGAGCTCCGGATAACGGACGAGTCGTCCAGGGTATCGCTAGCCGTGGTCTATCCGGCCACTGGGGCGGTCAACAACAGAGTCCACGACGTCTACTCGCGCCTTCTCTCCATACTCGGCCGGGACCCGGAGCTCGTGGAGACGCTGGCCGACTGGATAGACGTGGACGACGAGCCGAGGCTCTCCGGCGCGGAGACCTACGACTACTACGCAACGCTGCCCGACCCCTACAGGCCGCGCAACGCCATGCCCGTGAGCGTCGACGAGCTTTACATGATAAAGGGCTATACGCCCGAGGTCGTGAGGACGATAAAGCCCTTCGTCACGGTCTACGGCGACGGTCTCGTCAACATCAACCGGGCCGGCAAGGAGGTGCTGATGGCGCTCTCCGGGGATATGGACGAGTCGCTCGCCGAGAGGATAATCGAGTACAGGGCCTCCACTCCGTTCAGGGACCGCGCCGACGTGATGAAGGTGCCGGGGTTCGAGACCATAGGGTTTTCCCTGCAGGACAGGATAAAGGTCAGGGGCGATACCTTCCGGGTCTTCTCGCGGGCCACGGCCGGCGACGCCGTGCGCGAGGTGGAGGCGGTGATAAGGCTCGGCGGCGGCGTGCTCTACTGGAGGGAGGGCTGATGTCCTATTCCGTCATAGTGGAGTTCGCCGCCGACGCGGTGAGGGCCGGCGTATACGGGGGCAGGAGGATGGAGGAGCTGGCCTTCTACGCCGAGCCCATGGAGCGGACGGCGGGACGGCCCGTCTTCGAGGCCGCGGCCGCGCCGCTTCACGCCGTGGCCCGTGCCATGGCCGCCGACGGCTACGGCCGTCCCCAGCGCCTCTATTTCGCCCTCTCCCCATGGGAGATCACGCTCAGGATCGTGACCGTGCCCTTTGAGGAGAGGAGGAAGATACTGGAGGTGCTCCCCTTCGAGCTCGAGGGGCTGCTCCTCCACGAGCCGGCCGACTACGTCTTCGACGCCGTGGCGCTCGGGGACGGGAGGGTGATGGTGGCGGCCGTGGAGAAGACGGTGCTCGCCGGATGTCTCGACGTGCTCTCGGCCGAGGGCTTCGACCCGTGCCGGGTCGGCACACCGCTCTTCTTCCTCGACGCGCTCCTTGAGGGGGTGGAGGAGGAGACTGGCGCTCCCGTGCTCCTCACCCCCTTCGGCCTTGCCGCCTATGCCGGGGGCCGTCCCCTATTCTACAAGCCCGTAAGGCGCATGGAGGACATAGAGCTCGCCATGGAGTGGCTCCGGCGGGAGGGGGCGGCCGTCGACGGCTTCTACGCGGCGGCCATGGATGTGGCCGCCCTCTCCCGCGCCTTTGCCGGCGCCGCCTTCAGGGAGCTCGCCCTCGCGGCGGCGCCGTCGGAGGAGAAGCTCGCCCTGTACGCCATGAGCCGTTCCATCGCCTCCGGCCGCCCCTGGCCCGTCGATTTCCGCAGGGGCGAGTTCGCCTACACCCGCGAGCGGCTCGCCGCCGTGCGCAGGCTCAAGGTCACGGCCTTTCTCGTGCTCTGTCTGCTCGGCCTCGGCGCGGGCGACGTATACCTGCGCTACATGACCCTCTCCAGGGAGTACGAGGTCGCCAGCCGCACGCTCCGCGAGGCGTACCGCCGCGTCTTTCCCTCGGATACGCGCATAGTGGACGAGCTGTACCAGATGGAGAGCAGCCTCAAGACGCTGCGCGACGAAGCGGCCGTGCTCGGCGGGCCGCGGATGCTCGACGTGCTTGCCGCCCTCGCCCGCGCCGGTTCGTCCCGCGGCCTCGACGTGCGCTTCACCGAGGTGCGGGCCTCGGGGCCGAGGGTCGTCGTCGTGGGCGAGGCCGCAAGCTTCGAGGGCGCCGGCGCGCTCAAGGAGGCGCTCCTGCGCGAAGAGCTCTTCTCCGACGTGCTGCTCACCGAGGTGAAGGGCAAGACGAGCGGCAAGACGGGCTTCAGTCTCGCCGTAACGCTCCGGAGGGAGTAGCTGTGGACCCGGCGGCCTATCTCTCGTACATAAAGGACCTCGACAGGCGCACCGTATACGGGGTGGCGGCCGCGGCTGCCCTCCTCGCCGCCCTTGTGTGGGGAGTGTTCGCCGTCCGCGACGCCTTCGATGGCCTCTCGCGCTCGCTTAAGGCCAAGCGCGCCGCCATCGAGCGCTTCACCGACCTCAGCGACGAGTACCTCAGGCTCCGCGCCGCGACCGAGGTGAACGCCAGAAGGGCCGCCGCCCCCAGAGGGGACGTATCGCTCGTGGCCGTCATGGAAGAGGTGGCGGGCAGGTGCGGCCTCCGGGAGCGCATGACCTCCATAAAGCCCCTTGAAGAGAGGACCCTCAACGGTTATATTGAAAGGGCCGTGGAGGCGAGCTTCGAGGGAGTGGACATGAACGAAACGGTCAACCTCCTCTTCAAGCTCGAGAGGCACAGGCTGCTGCTCATGGTAAGGGAGTTCTCCATGAAGAGCCGCTTCAAGGACCCTGAAACGCTCGACCTGAAACTCAAGGTCGTGCACGTTGCCAGGGCCGGAGGGTGACTCCGCCATGCACGCGACCTCAGAAGACCCTGACCGGCCGCTCTGGGGGAAACTTTCTGTAGAAGGGCCATAGGCCCGCGTTTCCCCCTGCCCCATCGTATGTTATTCTGATCTTCGGCTGTACCGGGGGTTCGGTCCGCGCCGGGCGGGATTTTTTTACGCCCTTGCGGCCCGGACCCCGCGGAGACCGCCACCTTGGGGGAGGGGGGACGGCGGGCGCGGCTAAGAAACCCCCCTCAGCGAACGTGAGAGAGGATGCGGCTCGAAGAGCAAATAAAAAGGTTTTCCCGCGGGGCGATGAGTCGAGGTCTCCTGGAGCAGTCTTGAAGGTATGGTGAGGGAAGGGAAGTTGAAGAAGGTTGTGGGGACGCTCCTTGCGCTTTTCGGCCTGGTCGCGCTCCTTGCGGGCTGCGAGGATACGGAGCCTCCGGGGCCGAAGCTGCCAGCGGGCTTCAAAGTCAGCGAGGTCGTCAAGAGGCTCAAGAACTGCACGGCCATGGCCTTCGCCCCCGACGGCACGCTCTTCGTCGTCGAGAAGGCTACGGGCAGGGTCATGAAGGTGAGCGAGGGCGGGGCCCGGCAGTGGACCAAGCTCGTCGTCGACCACAGTGGCGGGCGCGGTCTTCTCGGCGTGGCCGTGGACCCCGACTACGGGCGCAACGGTTACGTCTACCTCTACTATTCCGTGCCCGTGAGCATGGAGAACCGGGTCGTGCGCGTGAAGGACGTGGGCGGCGCGGGCGGCGAGCCGGAACTGGTGCTCTCCATAAAGGGTTTCGCCACGGCGGAGCACAACGGCGGCAAGATGGCCTTCGGTCCCGACGGCCGCCTCTATCTCGCCGTCGGCGACGGCGGCAGGATCGACCTCTCGCAGGACGAGAACAGCCTCTTCGGCAAGGTCCTGACTATCGACGTGCGCGGGCCGCTCCCCGTGGACGCCTCCCGGCCGCGCGCTCTCGTCTACTCCAAGGGCTTCACCAACATAAGCGCCATCGCCTGGAACCCGGTCAACGGCCGGCTCTACATAACCGAGGACAACCCCGTCGGCAGCGACAGGGTCGACATAGCGAGAAAGCTCGGCGAAGACTTCTTCCGCGACAGCAAGGGCTTCAAGGACCTCTCCGACATCGGCAAGCCGGTGCTCGACTTCGGCCGCCGCTCCTCGGCCCCCTCGGGCATAGCCTTCTATCCGCCGGGCGGCCCCTTTCCCGGGGAGTACCACGGCAACCTCTTCCTCGTGGACGCCTACTTCGGCCGGGTCTACAGGATCGTACTCTCCGGCAAGCAGCTCAACAAGGTGCGCGACGACGACTTCACCGTCTGGATACCGGGCGCCTTCGCCAGGACCTCCTTCAAGGACATAGCGGTCGGTCCCGACGGGGCCCTCTACATGCTCGGTCCTTCCAAGGTGGTGCGCCTCGCCTACGAGCCCTGAGCCGCCGGGGCGCGGCGGCGTCCCCCCACACCTCAAGCCCCTCTCTCCGGCCCGGCCCTCCACATGCCGCAGCCGCAACGCTCTCACTCTTCCTCACTTAACGGCCCCTCGCTGTGGGGCCGCAAAGGCGCAGAAAGATTCCGCCCGGCGCGGGCCGACAGCCAGGGGCCGTCTCCTCGCGGCGCGGCGGCGCGGTCTGCAAAAAAAAGACAGGCTGCGGCGAAAAAGTTCTTGACGCGATTTTATGAATATGATACTCATTTTCATATTCATGGCCGACGGGAGGTGATCGTCTTGATCGAAGAGACCTGCGGGGGCTCCGCCAGGCGGGAGAAGCGGTGCCTGTGCGGCAGCCTGGCGGCGGTCTTCACCGCCGAGGGCGTCGAGCTCAAGTGCAGGCGCTGCAAGCGGCTCATACTCATAGCCTACCCCGCCGCATGGTCCGAGGGCTTCGACGCAAGCGCGGCGGCCGCGCCGGGGCGCAAGGCGCCTTGAGAAAGGGGATGTTTCGGTTTTTCGGGCGAGGCCAGAGACCCTCCGAGTCCAGAGCCGGATCTTCAAAACGTGACAGGGAGGAGCGGATGAAAGTGATGGGAAACGTGAAGGCTGCGGCTGCGGCGCTCTCCGTGTGGATCGCCGCGACCTGTGTTCCGGCTGCGCAGGCCTCGGACCGGGAAAGGATAAACGAGCTCGAAAGGCAGGTGGGCATACTGGCCGAGGAGATCGAGAACCTCAAGCTCGGCGGCGTGGCCGGCGACACCTACGAGTCCTTCAGCGGGCTGGGTCCAGCGGCCTCCAAGGTCTACGGCGTGGATTCGGGCCTGTCGGTGGGCGGCTACGGCGAGATAGTCTACTCCGACTACCGGCACGGATCGCAGAAGGACATGGTGGACGTGACCAGGCTCATCCTCTACACGGGCTACAAGTTCAGCGACTCCATAGTGATGAACACGGAGTTCGAGTACGAGCACGCCGGCGTGGGCAACGTGGACGACAAGGAGCCCGAGGTCTACGTCGAGTTCTCGTACCTCGACTTTCTCCTGAGCGACGCCTTCAACGTGAGGGCAGGACTCATACTCGTGCCCGTGGGCATCATAAACGAGTACCACGAGCCCACGGTCTACAACGGCTCGATCCGCCCGGACCTCGAATCGCTCGTCATCCCGTCGACGTGGCGCGAGTTCGGCGTCATGGCCCACGGCGCCGTCGGCCGCCTCTCCTACAAGGCGGCCGTGCTGAACGGGCTGCGAAGCGATCTCTTCAAGACGTCGAGCTGGATCAAGAAGGGCCGCCAGAAGGGCGCCAAGGCCAACGCCGAGCCGGCGGCCGGCCTGGTGAGGCTCGACTACGAGGTGGGCGGCGGGCTCATCGTGGGCGGCTCCTACTACTACAGCCGCGCCGAGGCGGGGGCCGGGGGATCGAGCGACCTGGCGGCCTCCCAGGCGGAGGGAACGGTGAAGCTCTGGGAGGCCCACGGCGAGTTCAGGAAGGGCGCTCTCATGCTCAGGGCCATCTACGTGGACGGCAGGACCGGGGGCAACAGCGCTTTCGAGGCCACGGGCGTGGGAAAGAGCGCCGGCGGATGGTACGCCGAGGCGGCCTACGACGCGGCGCCGGTCCTCGGACTCGGCGCCGATGTGTCGGTCACTCCCTTCGTGCGCTACGAGAGCTACGACACCAACAGGGAGGTCTTCTCCGGTGTCTCGCGCAACCCGGCCTACGACCGGGAGGTACTGACCGTGGGCGTCGGCTACAAGCCCCACCCCAACGTGGTCGTCAAGGCCGATTACCAGGCCCGCGACACGGCGTCGGCCCTGCCCGAGGGCAAGGGCCCGGGGCTTGACTCCGGCAAGGTCGACAGGTTCAACCTCGCCGTGGGCTTCATATTCTGAGGACCGTGGCGCGGCGTTGCTCGGCGCTCGTTCGCAGCGGGCCGGCGGCCCTGGCCGCCGGCCTGGTGCTCTGCCTTGCGGCCGCGGCGGCGGCCAAGGTCTTCTCCACCCGCGACGAGGCGCTCGCGCGCGTCTTCGCCGGCGCCGACAGGGTGGAGCGCGTAAGCGCCTTCCTGAGCAGGGAAGAGATGGCCGCGGCGTCGAAGCTCGCCGCGGTTGCGGTGGACTCCGGGCTCTTCACCTACTACCGGGCCGTGAAGGACGGCGCCGTGCAGGGCTACGCCGTCTTCGCAAGCCACGTGGTGAGGACCCGGCAGGCCGTGACCCTCGTCGTCGTGGAGCCCGACCTCAGGGTGCGATCCGTCGAGGTGCTCGCCTTCTTCGAACCCCGCGAGTACCTGCCCTCGAAAAGATGGTTCGCGCTCTTCCGGGGGCTCGTCCTCGGCGAGGATCTCAGGCCCGGCCGCGACGTGAGGGCCGTAACGGGCGCCACGCTCTCGGTCGCCACCATAACGGCCGAGGTGAGAAAGACGCTGGCCGTGCTGGAGGTCCTGTTGGGGGAGAAGAAAGGGGACTGAAAAGGGGCGGCGCGCCGGCGTACTCTTTTTGGTGGTGGCGGGCGGCCCCGCCCCGGGAGTCGGCCCGCAAAGGCGTAACAATCCCGCCTGACGCGGGGCGACTCCCGGGGCCGGGCCGCCTCGATACCGCATGTGGGGCAGGGAGTGCTGGGTCCCGGAGGTGAGGGGAGATGAACTTTCTCGTAAACGGAAGGCACAGGGGGGCGAACCCGCTCGTAAGGGCCGCCCTCGGTACGGGGCTTGCGATGTTGGCGCTCTTCTGGGTGAGCAGCCTGCTGCTCTTCTACGAGAAGATGGGGCTTACGCCGGCCTCCGTGGCCCTCTACTATCTCGGCGACGAGGAGAGCTTCCGCGGTCCCCTCTCCTACATGGGACTTCTCGAGACGACCCACGCCCACCTCTTCACCTACGGCCTCGTCTTCATCCTCGTAAACCACCTCGTCGTCTTCACCGCCGTCTCAACCCGTCTCAAGGCCCTTCTCATATGGACCACCGTCATATCGGGGGCCCTCAACGTGGGGGCCGGCTGGCTCGTCCTCTACTGCGGCGCCGCCTTCGCCGCCGTCAAGCTCGGGGCCTTCATCGTCTTCCAGGCAAGCCTCGGCGTCTCCATCGTCCTCACGGGCCTCTCCCTCATCGGAGACGAACGGCGGCGGTGAAAGACCGCAGCCGCCGTTTCGTCACCCGTCCGTGAAAGTGTAAAAGTATTTTACGGCGCGGCGAGGGAGCGCCGCCGCTGCGGCCTGGAAGGCTAACCCCCCGGTATCGTAAGGGTTTCTTGCTCCAGCCTCCATGAAAGGCAGCACCGTGCCGCCCCCCTGGCGTCAGCATATGTTGACACTTTTCCCCGCGGCTCCCGGCGCTTCCCCGGGCGATTTCAAACCTCTTATTGAAAAAACTTTGTAATGCAAGGAGTTGTCTTCAGATGGGGCGGCAGCCGTCATCCGAGGTACGATTTTTGCATTGTTCACAGTCCAGGTGAGCTGGACCCCCGGTGACAGGGGCCTGCGGGTGCGCTTCGCGGGTCCACCCCTTGCAATACCGCTTCACCGGCGGAAGAGTTCGGAACCCTCACCGGGGGTTCCCGAGAGAAAGGAGATCGGAGGGATGATGAAGAAGAGACTTGCCGCCTTGCTGGCGGTAGTTGGCGTTTTGCTGGGCCTTGCCGGCCAGGCGTGGGCCCTCTCCATAGGCGCGAACGTCACGGCCCAGACGGGCACGGGCGGGACCGTCACGGACTCTAAGAGCGGTCCACCCCCTTCAACGGTCAAGGCCTCTGTCGTTTCGTTAAGCCCTTCAGACTCCGCCCTTACCAGCGCCGTTGCGACGACGGCCGGCGACCTGAGCACGGCCGTCTACGCTGGCGGCTTTGGGCGGGGGAGTTGGATCAACAACATCAACAACGAAAGCTACAGCGCCCAGGCCGTCTCCACGTGGAGCCTCGGCATCTCCAACACCACCGCCGGAGCGAAAGCCTACACGCTTGATCTGAGCATCGTCGACGGCTTTCTCAACACGAGACGCATCAGCGGGGCCGTGCCCGGCGACTTCGCCACGGCGTCCATATCCCTGGAGGTGACGCTCGACTCGTCGGTAGTGTGGTCCAATACGACCACGCTCCACCAGATCTATCCGTCCACAGCGCCGCCTACACTCACCGCTGCCGGCACGAGCACGACGCCCTTCGGAGGGGGCTCTCTGAGCCTCGTCGACTCCGGCAGTACCTACTCTGAGTGGGAGTATGAGTGGAGCCCTTTCACCCTGTCGATCCCCCTCGGCACCCTCGCCCCCGGCGGGTCGTCCACCGTGGGCTATACTCTCACCGCCTCCGTTAGCGGCAGCATCCACAATAGCTCCTCCGATGCCTCGTCCGACGCCCTTCTCGGCGACCCGCCCCAACTCTACTCCACCGGCGGCGGCGGGCCCTTCTACGGCACCGGCGTCGGCGTCAGCATCACCTCCTCGCCCGCCGCGGTGCCTGAGCCCTCGACGCTTCTCCTTACGGGAGCGGCCGTCTTCCTCGGTCTCACGGCGGCCGGGAGGCTGGGACGCTCCGCTTAGAGGGCCCGCCACGGGCCAGCGAAGCCGCTCCGAGCCGGAAGTAGCCCGGAGCGCGGCACGGGGAGCCTCACGGCAGTCCAGGTGAGCAGGCCCCCCGGTGACAGGGGCCTGCGGGGGCGCGCTTCGCGGGTCCACCCCTTGCAACACCGCTTCACCGGCGGAAGACTTCGGAACCCTCACCGGGGGTTCCCGGGAGAAAGGAGATCGGAGGGATGATGAAGAAGAGACTTGCCGCCTTGGTGGCGGTGCTCGGTGTTTTGCTGGGCCTCGCCGGCCCGGCGCGGGCCCTCTCCATAGGCGCGAACGTCACGGGCCAGACGGACACGGGCGGGGCCGTCACGGACGCTAAGAGCGGTCCACCCCCCGCAACGGTCAAGGCCGTAGCCGCTTCGTATGGCATTTATTCCACCACTGGCGGCGTGGCGACGACGGCCTCCGACCTGAGCACGGCCGTCTACGCTGGCGGCGAGGGGTGGGGGTGGAACGACGGCTACAGCGCCCAGGCCGTCTCCACGTGGAGCCTCGGCATCTCCAACACCACCGCCGGAGCGCAAGCCTACACGCTCGATCTGAGCATCGTCGGCGGCTCGCTCTTCACGTACCTCGACGACTGGGCCGTGCCCGGCGACTTCGCCACGGCGTCCATATCCCTGGAGGTGACGCTCGACTCGTCGATAGTGTGGTCCAATACGACTACACTCCACCAGCCCTATCCGTCCACAACGCCGGCTACACTCACCGCTACCGGCACGAGCACGACGCCCTTCGGAGGGGGCTTGCCGACCCCCGGCCCCGGCGGCACCTACTATAACTGGAGCGCCTTCAACCTGTCGATCCCGCTCGGCACCCTCGCCGCCGGCAGTTCGTCCACCGTGGGCTACACCCTCACCGCCTCCGTTAGCGGCCTCAATAACTCCCTCTACGCCTCGTCCTACGCCAAGCTCGGCGACCCGTCCCAACTCTACTCCACCGGCGGCGGCGGGCCCTTCTACGGCACCGGCACCGGCGCCAGCATCACCTCCTCGCCCGCCGCGGTGCCGGAGCCCTCGACGCTTCTCCTTACGGGAGCGGCCGTCTTCCTCGGTCTCACGGCGGCCGGGAGGCTGGGACGCTCCGCTTAGAGGGCCCGCCACGGGCCGGCAAAGCCGCTCCGAGCCGGAAGTAGCCCGGAGCGGCTTTTTTGTCTTAGCCGCCATTCCTCTCCACACTCGCCGTGAGTGCGCCGGATTCTTCCTTTTGTTATATCCTTTGAGCGTGACCGCTGCAGTCGTGGTATGTTTGTTATATTTCATCTTGACAGAATGGACCTGGAAAAGTATCATGGAATAAGGGTGTAGCAAGGCTTTTCGCCCTGTATGACGGTTTTGTCTTTGCGTTTCTGAACCATTTTTAATAGAATATTCATATTGAGCTTAAGTCTTGCGAGATGACACTCGAGGGAGACAGGGGTGCAGGGGGCTCTTCTTCGCGGACGGGGCGCAGCAGGGGGGGCACAGGGGAGCGGCGGCGCAGTTGCGTCTTTTTTTGTTCTCTTCGGTGAGTTTTGTTTTACATCTTCGGCGGCTTCTGTAAGCACGGCCTCACTTGGTCTTTTGGGGACGGAGGCTGTCGGTGGGGTGTCTTGAGTAGAGCGGGAGCGGCCCAGGGCTCGCAGGGGATGGGGAGGTTTGTGACTACAACCGATGACAATAGCGGTGAAATATGCGTTACCTACGATACACGATTCTCTTCATAGCTGTTCCGGTCGCTGTCTGTCTTGTTGCTTCTCTATCGTGTATTGATTCGCTCTTCCACGTCGTTCCTTCGGCCTACGCCACGGGCGGGGCCTTCAAGGACACCAAGCACGGCGGCGGCACGGTCGACGGCATAGACTTCCAGGGCGTCGACCGGTCTGTTAACCCCGACTACGGAAGCTACTACAACGACCTTACCGGCGAGGGCGGCCGCTACAAACCCGGCGAGTGCGTCCACTGCCACGAGGTCCACGCAAGCTTCGGCGAAAGCGAGCCGCCTCCGGCCTCGGGCTCGGTATGGGACCCCGACGGCGGTCCCAACCCCTATCTCGGTCTCGCCGGTGCGGACCAGAACTTCTGCTTCTACTGCCACGAAAGCATAAACTTCGACCCCGTCTTCGGGGGAGGGACGGGCTACTGGCGTTTCTTCCAGGGCAAGGCCCGTTACCTGGAGTCGGGCCACTACAACTCCACGGTCATGAAGAACCCCGGCTACGGGGTGGGCTCTCCGTGGCCGAGGACCGACCGCACGGGCAACCTCCTCTCCGGTCACTGTCTCCAGTGCCACACGCCCCACGGCCTTCGCGGCTCCTACGACACGGGCACGGCGCCGTCGACGTCCAACCTCTACGTCTCGTCCACCGTCGACAACGGCCTGCTCCCCCGCCAGCTCATAGCGCGTGAGGAGGCCCTCTGTCTCAACTGCCACGACGGGAGCCCGGCGTCGAAGGACGTGAAGACCTGGATAGACAAGCCCCTTGCCGGCGCCTACGGCCATCCCGTGCGCAAGGACTCCTACTACGGCCGCCACGACCTTGCGAGCGAGAGTCCCATCTTGCTCGCCGAGGGATGGCTCGACAACAATCCCCACACCGAATGCACGGACTGCCACAACCCCCACGTGGCGGGCAAGGGCCCTGGAGACACGGCCAAGGCCTATTCCCATCAGGACGAGCAGGTCGCCTACAACACCAATCGCGGGGGCACGAACACGGCGAGCGGACCCGTGCGCATATCGAACGTGAACCGCGGGGTGTGGGGCGTGTCCGTGACGACCTCCACGGGAGCCGTCTCCTGCTGCATAGACAGCCTGGAGCCCGACACCAACTACGTCTACGAGCTCTGCCTGAAGTGCCACTCCCAGTTCGGCCTGGGCACCTCCACCACCCTCACGTCGTCGTCGGCCGTCGACGCCGCCTATCCAACGACGGGCACGCCGACCGGGCAGACGCCCTACGTGGCCAACCGGCAGCGCCTCACCGACGTGGCCGCCGAGTTCGCCACCGACAACTACGGCTACCACCCTGTCTTCGCCAAGGGCAAGAACCAGCCGCCCTGCAACGCCAACCCCAACTGGCCGGGCGGCGGGGCCGCGGGCCAGGGGGACACGGGCTCCGGCGCCGACGCGGCCACCGGCGGCTGCGGCCTCTCCAACAACTTCGTCGCCCCCTGGCGCCACGACAGCTACGTGACCTGCATAGACTGCCACACCACGCCATCGGGCGACCCGAACACGACGGCCATCGGCCCCCACGGCTCGAGCAACAGGTGGATGCTCAAGGACGTGGACCGCTCCATAACGATCACCTACGTGGGCGGAGGCGGCTACTCCTACTCGACGGGCAACGCCGAGACCGTCGCCGTCTCGCCCACGGAGAAGACCTTCTGCTTCAACTGCCACCGCGCCGACGTCTACGGTCCCCTCGACCAGGGCACCGACGGTGGCGGCGGAGGCGGCATGGGCGGAGGCGGCATGGGAGCCACCCCCCCGACCAAGGCCAACTATGCGCGCCAGCCCCACGTGTCGAGCTACGACTACCGGCCGTGGTCGTCGTCGTGGCTCCCCAAGCAGGGCATCCACTGCATGCACTGCCACGGCGGCGGCACGGCCGGAGGTCTCCACGGCTCGAGGTGGGGCAAGAACCCCTGGGGATACTCCGGGGCCACGGGGGCCAAGAGCTACTCGGGCCGCAGACTCCTGAACGGCGCCACCTGGATCGCCGTCACCAGGGGCTCGACCACCCAGGCGGGCGCGTGCTGGACCGAGGGGTCGATAACCGGCATGAGCTCGTGCACCAGGCACAATACCGGCAGGACTATGAACAAGTACTCGACCTACGACTACGAGTCGGGAGCGGACCCATAAACGAAGACAGCGGCCACGACGGCGGAGCTTAATTGCCCTGGGCCCTGGGGGAACCGGGGGTCCATGACCCTTTACAAAAAGGTTCCCTCAGAGCAATTAATCAGAGTTTCCCTAATGGATGGCGGCGGGGAGGTGGAGGCGGTGGGCCCTCCCCGGGCCGGCGGAAGGCCTCCCGTTGATCGCGGCCGGGTGAGCTGCGGGGCTATGGGCGGGCGCCGGAATCGGCCACATCGATGTGCCTGCTCTCGTCGATTATCTCCACGTCCTCGACGATCCAGGACTCGCCCTCTCTTGCCAGAGTGTACGATATCTCGTAACGCACCTCCCTGGGACCTTCGACGAGGTCCCCGCTCTTTACGTTCACCCACTTGTAGCGCCATTTCTCCACGGTCCTTACCCGGCGGCTCGAACCGTCGCCTTCGATCTCCTTGAAGTCGAGGCTCAAGAGCTCCGAGTCCATGACCCTGTCGGCCTGGAGAAAGGACTGGACGACGATGTCGACTTTCGTCAACTGCCGCTGGGAGGTTACCGAGGCGAGTATCTCGGGGTCGAGGTCGCGGTATGCCTTTATGATGCCCTGCGTATAACGTAGTACGGCGGACTTGACGGCCTCGTCGGTGTCGGGCTGCGCGCTCGTGCACGAGACGGCGAGAAAGGCTGCGCCGAGTAGAAAGAAAAGGGTTCGCTTCATCACCCACGATTATACCACGAAACACACACTCTCTCATAGAGGTTGTTCCCGGCGGTATTGTTTTTGTACAGGGAGCTCGACACCACCCATGCGAGTATTTAATTGAAGAGAGCCCGTTAATATGTTAAGATAAGGTATTGATATATATCAAATAACGGAATTCGAGGGGGCTTGAATGTCCACAGGTGACGGGGTCTGTCCCGGCTGCGGCAGGCCGTACAGGAAGACGGCCGGCCTGGCCGTACACATGTTGGTCGGCGCGGCGGCGGGCCTGGTGGTCGGCACCGCCTTCGTGGCCTACTGGTTCGGCACCTACGCCGGTTTTTTCCACAACATGGCCATCATCCACGAGGTGGCCGGCACACTCCTCGGCGGGCTCATCGGCGCGGTGGCGGCCGTGTGGAGGAGGAGATGAGCAGGCCCTTCGCTGCACTTGCCGCCCTGCTGCTGATGGCGGCGCTGCTGCAGGGATGCGCCGGAGCCGAGGCCGGGACGCAGAGCCCCGACTTCACGGTCCGTATCGTGGGTGGCGCGGACGGCTCGTGGACGGGCAGGACCGTGACGCTGTCGCAGCTTCGGGGCAGGCCCGTGGTCATCCACTTCACGGCGAGCTGGTGCAACGCCTGCAAGCGCATATTCGACGCCGTGACCACGGGCTACGCCGACGTCTTTGTCATGGGTGTGGGAGTGATGGACAGAAAGCCCAACATAGTCGACTTCGTGCGCTCCCAGGGGCTTTCGGCGCCGGTGGGCTACGACGAGGACGGCTCCATAGCCCGCGACTACGGCGTGAACACCCTGCCGCTCACGGTCTTCATCGACCGTGACGGCGTTCTCGTAGAGCGGGTCCTGGGCGTTGTCGAGGGCGAACGGCTACGCAGCATAATGGAAAGGATTTCGGCCTGAGGCCGCACGCAGAGGGGACCGTCGGCCGCTCGCCCTTGAGACCATGAAAAAAGGCGCCATCCTCTTTATAACCCCGCCCTACCATGCGGGAGTGGTCGAGGTCGCCGGCAGGTGGGTGCCCCTCCATCTCGTCTATCTGGCCGGGGCGGTCAGGGCCGCCGGCTTCGAGGCCGCCATCTACGACGCCATGACGAAGGATGTGGGCCACGCCGAGATCGAGGCCCGCATACGGCAGATGCGGCCCCGCTACGTGGCCACATCGGCCATCACATGCACCTTCCCCGACGCCCTCGCCGTCATGGAGACGGCCAAGCGCGTGGACCCGTCGATCACCACCATAATGGGCGGCATACACCCTACCTTCATGCACGAAGAGGTGTTCACCCTCTCGGCCCACGTGGACTTCGTCGTCGTGGGCGAGGGCGAGAAGACGGTGGTCGAGCTGCTCGATGCGCTCGAGGGCGGCGGCGACCCCCTTGCCGTGGCCGGCGTGGCGACGCGCGAGGGCGCAGGGCCGCAGCGCCCCCTCATGGAGCCCGGCGAGCTCGATGCCCTTGCCAAGGCGTGGGACCTGCTCGACTGGGACGACTACCGCTACTTCGTCATACCCGACTCAAGGCTCGGCGCCGTCGACACCTCGCGGGGCTGCAACAAGGACTGCAGCTTCTGCTCGCAGCGGCGCTTCTGGCGCCAGAGCTGGCGGGGACGCAGCCCTGAGTCGGTCGTCGCCGACATGGAGACCCTCAAGCGCGAGCACGGCGTCAACGTCGTGCTCTTCACCGACGACTATCCCACATACGACAGGCAGAGGTGGGAGCGCCTCCTCGAGCTGCTGCTTCTGCGCAACCTGGGCTCCTACATCCTCATGGAGACGAGGGTGGAGGACATACTGCGCGACAGGGCCATACTCAAGGAGTACCGCCGGGCCGGCATCATACACGTCTACGTGGGCACCGAGTCGACCGACCAGGCCACCCTCGACCTCTTCAAAAAGGACGTGAAGGTCGAGGACGCCAAGGAGGCCATAGGGCTTCTCAACGACCACGGCATCATAACGGAGACGTCCATGATACTGGGGCTTCCGGCCGAGACGAGGGACTCCATCGAGCGCACCCTTCGGCTCGCCAGGGAGTACAACCCCGACTTCTGCCACTTCCTCGCCATAGCGCCATGGCCGTACGCCGACATGTACGAGGAGCTCGCCCCCCACGTGGCGGTCAGGGACTACCGCCGCTACAACCTCATCGACCCCGTGGTGAAGCCCCGGGCCATGGAGCTCGACGACATAAACTCGGCCATAGTGGACTGCTACAGGCGCTTCTACATGGACAAGCTCCACGAGGTCGTAAGGATCGGGGACCGCTTCAAGCGCGACTACCTGCTCTTTTCCATGAAGCTTATGATGACCAACTCCTTTCTCGTGGAGAAGATAGGCGGCCTCGGCGAGATGCCCGAGGAAGTGAAGCGCCACCTCGCCATACTGCGCGAGCCGGAAAAGGAGGTGACGGGGCTTTGAGCCCGCCGCGCGCCGCGGGGCGGTTCCTTGCGCCGGACCATGAGAGTAGTCGACATCCTCGTATCGAGGGGCTTTGCCGTCTTCCTGCTGGCGGCCTCGCTCGTGCTGCTCGTCTTCATGGCCAGGCGCACGGGCCTGTACAGCCCGCTCTTTGTCCTGCTGCCCGCCTTCGTCTTTGCGAGCCTCTTCTTCTGTACGCTTCGAAGGTACAGGGCCCGGCGGCGCAGGAGCGTCAAGTTCATCGGGTCGCTCGTCTTTCACGGCGGGCTCATGGCCGGCGTGGCCGTCATCTTCTTCGCGCCCCTTGTGAGGTTCTCCGCCTATGTGGAGGCGCTCGAGGGGATGAGCGTATCGGCCGACGACGGCGACTACGTGACCGTGCTCGAAAGGCCCCTCGTCGGCCCGGCCGCGCCTTTTATATCTTTCAAGCTCGAACGCTTTGTTATAAGATACAAGGACGACGTCTATCCCGTCGACTATACGGCGTACTCGCGCATCGCCTTTCTCGAGGGCGGCGAGTTCCGGGACGTGGAGGTCCCCATACGGATAAACGGTCCCTTCCGCCGCGGCGGCTACACCTTTCTGCTCGAAAACGGCGGCTACGCCGGGCGGTTCGTACTGAGCGACCGGAGCGGGGCCGTCCTCTTCGACCGTTACGTGAAGCTGGCGCGTGAGACGGCCAGGGAGGACTCCTTCGAGGCCCCGGAGGCGGGCCTTGTCTTCTACACGAGGTTCTTTCCCGACCTCTACGTGAAGGACGGCGGTGTGGGCACCCGGTCTCCATATCCGAGAAATCCCGCCTTCGGCATAAAGGCGGCGCGCAGGGACGACCCCTTCAGGGACATATTCAAGGGGGTGCTCAGGGTGGGGGAGTCGGCCGGCTTCGACGGCCTTACGCTGCGCCTTGCCGACATCAGGGCCTTCGCCGTCATATACGTCGTCAGGGACCCGACCTATTACTGGATATTCGTGAGCTGGACGGCCATCGTCGCGGGGCTTGCCATGCGTTACGGGCCGCTGCTCCTGGAGCGGCGCGACGGCGCGGGGCCGGCCCCGTCGGCGGGAAACGGAGGTGAGGCCACGTGAGGGCGCTCGAGGCCCTGCTGCTGTGGTCGACGGTGGGGCTCTACTTCGTCGACTTCTTCATAATGCTCTACGCCGTGGTCTTCGGCCGCCGCTCCCTCGTGCGCCCGGGCTGGCTCGCAGCCGTCGCGGCCTTCCTCTTCCACTCGGCCACCATCGCCAACCGATGGATCGAGTCGGGCCATCCGCCGGTGCTCTGGCGCTTCGAGCACGCACTGGCCGGCTCGTGGCTCGTCGCCGCCATATACCTCGCCGTCGGCAGGGCGGCCCCGCAGCTCAGGGTGCTGGGGGTCACCGTGACGCCCTTCGTCATCCTCATGCTCGGCTACGGCATCATGGGCGGACCCGCCTCGGTGGAGCCGCTGCCGCCGCCCTACCAGAGCAACTGGCTCTGGGTCCACGTCTTCTTCGCCTGGGCCGCCTACGGCGCCTTCGTAGTCGCCGCCGCGGTGGGCGTCTACTACCTCGTCAAGGCCAGGGGTGCCGGCCGCGATGAAGTGCGGCTGGCCTCGCTCGACGAGCTCTGCTTCAGGGTCGTCATCTTCGGCTTCGTAAGCCTCACCGTCGAGATAGGCGCCGGGGCCATATGGGCCTACGGCCTGTGGGGCAGGTACTGGGGCTGGGACCCCATAGAGACGTGGAGCCTCGTCACCTGGGTCGTCTACGGCCTCAATATCCACCTGCGGGCAAGCTACGGCTGGAAGGGGTCCAGGGCCGCGTGGCTCGCCATAGCGTCGCTTGCGGCCGTGCTCGTCACCTTCGGCGGAATCGGCTTCATAGGCGGCGTCCATACGCCTCTTCTCTGAGGGCTTTCAGGGGGTATCGCGCATGGTCGGCATATTGGTGATGATGAACAACTACTTCCACGACTTCGCCACGGCGCTGGTCGTGGTCTGCACATACGGCATGCTCATGATGGTCCGCTACGTGGAGCGAAGCGGCGGCGAGGAGTCGCGCCGCATGGTGCTGGCCCTCTATCCCCGCATGGTCCACCTCACCGGCGGCTCGGTCGTCTTCGTCATGCTCGCCGGAGTGGTGCGGGCCTTCACCTACGGCGACTACGAGTGGCAGAGCGCCGTCTCCAACAACCAGGTGGCGGCCCTCATGGTCAAACACGTCATACTCTTCGCCCTCTTCTTCTACGGCCTCGGTCTCTGGGTCAAGGTCCACCGCAAGATAAGGGAGTTCAGGATGGCGCAGGGCAAATCCTGACTTTCTCCGCCGGGGTAGTCTCTTTGCGCGGCGGGAAGGCGCCCCCCCTGCCTCCGCAGGGGCAGGCCGGGGTGCAAGGGTCTCTGAAGAGACCGCGGCCCGTGAGGCCCTTTTCCGCAGGGGCCGCCCGGAAAAGACACAGCAGAGAGCGTGTGACATGAAGCTCACCCTCATCTCCCCGCCCTTCGGCGAGGCCGTGCGTTCGAGCCGGCTCATGTCCATGACCGGCCTTGACGAGATACAGAAGAGCGAGGGATTGCCCATAGCTCCGCCGGTGCTCGAGTATCTGGCGGGCCTTACCGGCAAGGTCGCCCCCCACGTGGAGGTGGAGCTTGTGGACGCCAACCGCCAGGACCTCGACGTCTCGGCCCTTGACGCCGACGTCGTGGGCTTTACGGTCCTCACGCCCCAGGCGCCGTGGGTATACAGGCGGGCCGATGAGCTGCGGTCCATGGGCAGGAAGGTGGTGCTCGGCGGCATGCACGTGACGGTGCTGCCCCGCGAGGCCGCCGCCCACGCCGACGCCGTGATCATCGGCGAGGCCGAGAGCTGCTGGGGCGAGTGCCTCTCCGACGCCGAGGCCGGCCGCCTCAAGCCCTTTTACCGCGGCGTGAGGGCGGGGCTCGAGGACCTTGCCCGTCCCAGGCGGGGGCTCCTCGCCACGCGCTATCCCATGGGCTCCTTCTTTACCGCCCGGGGCTGTCCCTTCAAGTGCGCCTACTGCTCGGTATACAGGTTCTTCGGCAACGCCATTCGCCACCGCCCCATCGAGGATGTGGTGGCCGAGGTGGCCGAGAGCCCCTACTGGATGTTCTGGAATGTGGACGACAACATCTGGGGCGCCGGCATGGACCGCTCCATAAGGCTCTATACGGAGCTCTACCGCGAGCTGTCGGGGATGCGCAAGTGGTGGATAGGGTCGGGCGATCTCGTAAGCCCCCAGCACTCGCGGGGCCGCGAGCTCCTCAAGTGGGCGCGCAGAAGCGGCCTCACGCTCGTCATGGTGGGCTGGGAGACGGAGAACGCGGCGAGTCTCGCCGAGTGGAACGCCCTGCTCAAGCAGGGCGGCAGGCGCCGCGAGGCCGTGAGGATGATACGCGATCACGGCATAGACGTCATGCTCTTCATCATGGTCGGCGGGCGCAGGGACACCCCCGACGATTTCAAGCGGGCCCTCGACATATCCGACGAGCTGGGCTGCATGATCCACCCCATGATGGTGACACCCTTTCCGGGCACGGACCTCTACGAGCTCTACAGGCCGTACCTCATCGCCGGGCGGGGCTGGGAGTACTACAACGGCAACCGCGCCGTCTTCGAGCACGACGACCCCGCCATGAGCGTGGAAAACCGCGAGAAGGCGCTCTTCTGGCTGCGGGCCGAGGCCTTTTCGGCCTCGAGGATCATGGGGAGGCTGTGGGAGCTGGGACCGAGGGGCTTCCCCATGACGCACGTGACCTCCGCCATGATACAGGTGCCCATGGGCAGGGCCTTCAGAGAGATAAGGGAAGGCAACCCCTATGTCCAGGGTAGTTGACGTCCTCGGCTCAAGCCTCCTCTCCATGGGTCTGCTCGTCGCGGGCGCGCTCTACTTCGCCTACCTGACGGCCCTCTCCTTCGCTGCCCTCGAGCCTCCCGCGCCCTTCATGGTCTGGGGGCCCTTCGCCCTGTGGGGAGCCCTATTCACGGCCAACACGGCCGTAAGCCTCGTGAGGAGAAGGTACCGCTACAGGGGTAACCTCGTCTTCCACACGGCCTTCCTGCTCGTTGCCGCCGGGGCCGTGGCGAGCGTTCTGTGGAGGTTCGAGGCCTCGGCCGTCGTTCTCGAGGGGGAGATATTCTCGGGCGGCCCCGGCGAGTACGACACCGTCGAGGCCGGAAGCCTCGCCGCAGCGCCCCATCTCTCCTTCAGGGTCGAGAGCATAAGACCCGCCTACTGGCAGGGACGCCTCTATTTCACGGGGCTCGAGGCCGAGATCACCTACCCGGCGGGCTCCTTTTCGCAGCGTTCGCTGTTGAGGCTCAACGGCGGGCCGTCGGTGGGAGGAGCGCGCCTTCGCATCATACGCTACGGCTTCTTTCCAGAGCTGCTCTTCACGGAGAGGGGGGAGGCGGTGGTGCGCCGGGCCGTGCCCATGATGGTCTTTCCGCCGGGCTCGGAGGACGTCATAAAGGTGAAGAACTACGACCTCTACATAAAGGTCTTGAGCGACCCCGAGTTTGTCGGCGGCCGCTACGTGAACAGGGGGATGGACGTGACGGAGCCGCTCTTCCTGGCAAGGCTTCTCTGGCACGGCACGACCATACACGAGGGGCCCTTCCGTGCCGGCGAGTCCATAACCTTCGCCGGCGTGACCGTCACCTTCACGGGCCTTCGCCAGTGGGTCGAGGTGGGGGTGGTCAGGGATCCCGGCGAGCCGGTGACCTTCGCAGGCTTTGTCACGGCCGCCATCGGTCTCTTGATGAGGCTTGTCCCTGCCGTGAGGCGGACGTGAACGCGGCGGCCGGCATAGCCTTCACGGCGGGCCTCGTCTTTTACGGCGCGGCGGCCGCGGCCGCGCCCGCCGGGCTTGTCCGCCTCTACAGGCTCTCGGCCGCCGGCGCCCTGGCGTCCCATCTGCTGTATATCCTGCTCCGCTGGCGCATTTCGGGGCATCCGCCCATACTGGGCACCTTCGAGGAGAGTCTCTGCGCCGCCTGGTCGGTGACGCTCTCGGCGCTGCTCATGGACCGGCAGGGCCGAACCGCCGCCTTCACCGCGCCCTTTGCCTTCCTCACGCTCCTCTACGGCCTGGGCTTCGAGACCGGGCCGAGGCCGCTCATCATCTCCGAGCAGAGCCTGTGGGTCTACTTCCACGCCCTCTTCGCCTGGGCCGCCTACGGGCCCTACACGGTGAGCTTCGCCGCCGCCCTGCGGATACTGTGGGGCAGGGGGGAGGGCGACGGACCGCGGCGCATCCTCTACGCCGGCCTCCTGTACGGACTCATGGGCCAGACGGTCATGTTCGTGCTCGGCTCCTACTACTCGTCTCTTCTCCACGGCGCGCTCTGGACCTGGGACCCCGTGGAGTACCTCTTCGTCGTAAGCTGGCTCGTCTTCGCGGCCGCCGTGCACGGCCGCATCTTCTTCGGCTGGTCGCAGCGACGGGTGGCCCGGTGGGCGGCCGCGGGCTTCCTGGCCGCCGTGGTCCTCTACTGGGGGCTCGTATACTTCCCGTGGTCGACCTACCACGTATTCGACCCCGAATACAAGATACACGGATGAGTCGAGGGGAGCTTCCCGAAAGAGGAGCGTGGGGCCGCGGCCGGCTCGGACCGCCGCGGTATGCCGGTCCTTTGTGCGGCTCTCACCGGGGGGCCGGCCGCGCCAGGCGGGGTTGTTACGCCTTTGCGGCCGGCCCCCCGGTGAGAGCCGCGGAGGCCGGCCTCCCGAGGAGACCCGCTCCAAAGATTTTCAATGCCCCACGGGAAGGGGGCGTCAGTGGCGGAAGGTCTTGTGGCAGGCGTTGCAGTTGTTTATCAGTTCCGCGAGGAGTCTGAGGGCGTCGTCGCGGCGGCCTTCTTGCGCGGCGACGACCAGCTCGTCCGCCTTTTTGTGGACCGCCATGCCGAGCTCGACGAATCCGCTCTCGCCGGTCATCTTTTCCACCTTGGAGCAGCGCTGCTCTTCCTGGGGCGACCAGCCGAGCACCCTGGCGGCCTCGGCCGCGGCGGCCGTGTCGTTCGCCGCCAGCGCCGCCGTTATGTCGGCCACCGTGTCGAGGTGGCGGCGCATCATCTCCTTCTGCATCACCTTCATCGCCGCCGGGAGCTTGAGCTCCCGGCGCTCGTCTTTCATCGCTGCGCCCATCATCATGGCGCCGTGGCCGCCGCCGTGACCGTGGCCCTTGCTTAGCGCACCCTGCTCGAGGGTGAAAAAGAGCGCCGCCGCCGAGAAGGCGAGGGCGAAGGCGGGTATGAACACTCTCTTCATGGCTTTTCCTCTCTCTCTCTGTGTTTCCCGGCGGGACTTCCGCCGGGGGCTCGGGTCAGTCGCTCCGGGGGAGCCTCTTTGAAGAATGATAGCGCTTTCAGGGGATGGTGAATATGACGGATATCATGCCTCGAATGTCGCCGGGCACAAAGCCGTAGGCCCTGTCGTCGCCGTACCTCTCCTTGACGAATCGCGGCCGCAGGGCGGCCGGTCCGTGACAGGCCAGGCATGACCTCTCGACGAATACGGGCATGTGGAAGGCGATGGTCTTTTTGCCCTCCTTCTCCCTCATCTCGGTGATGGAGAGCAGTGTCCTGTCGCTGTCGAATCTTTCGATGAGGGCCTTCTCGTCCGGCGTGGCCGCGTTGGCCGGGTTGCGGTACCTGACGGCGGAGTGTCTTATGGTGACGCCTTCGCGCGCCGATATGCCCTTTATGCGGCGGACGACCTGGCCGCACACCCCCCTGAAGGTCTCGATGTCCGCGTCCGAGCCGCCGCCGACAAAACTTGCGGCCAGCGAACTTCTCAGGATGGTTATCTCCCTGGCTATTTCTTCGGCCCTCTCGAAGAGGGCGGCGGGGGCGGCCGCGCCGGCGGGAGCGGCCGCAAGGAGGACGCAGGCGGCCAGGATGGTCGAAAGTTTCCGTTTCACGGTGTCACCTCGCCGGGCAGGGCGAAAAAAAACCAGCCCGTCCTTCGCGGAGCGGGGCTGGTCGCATGTAGGCCGTTGGAGCGGGCGATGGGAATCGAACCCACGTATGAAGCTTGGGAAGCTTCCATTCTACCATTGAATTACGCCCGCCTCTACATTATTATGATATACATGAAACGCCCGCCGCGGTCAAGGGTCTTTTGAGGCCGGGGCGTCTGCGCTGGGGAGCGGGGGATGAGGGGAGGGGAAGGGGGAGAAGGAGCGCCGAGCCGCTTTCACTCCAACCTGAAACGCACACCCTTTCGGGTGTGCGTTTCAGGAGGGTTGGGGGTCAGGAGGTGAGTGATCGCCTGTACCGTACCGTCAGGCGGTGGCCCTGTCGGCGTCTGTGGGGCGCTCGCCCATTGCGAACTTGTTTTGCATGCGCTTGTACTCGTTGAGCACCTCGTCTTCGAGCATCTGCCTTGTGGACTGGTCGAGGGGATGGATGAGGTCCCGGTAGGTGCCGTTCTTCATCTTCTTGGCAGGCATGGCAACGAAGTATCCGTTGGTTCCTTTGATGACCTTCATGTCCCTGATGATGAAGCAACCGTCGAGCTTGATCGTGACGAAAGCCTTGAGCTTGTCGTCACCGTCTACGGGCAGAACCTTGACCTCTGTGATACGCATTGCCAAACCTCCTGTCAGTTGCGTTGGTTGATGTCGTTTTGGCTGTGTGGCCGTCCCGTTTCGCTGCGCGTCCTCAAATCGTGGATTGCGGGCCTGTAAACCTGTTGTTGACGCCGCCTTCAGAACGTTTCGACGATAACGATAACGATAACAATTTCAAATGCAAGCGTCATGCCAAAGGGCCGGCGTCGCTGGAAACTGTTATTTTTGCAGGAATTGGAATTTTTGTAATGGCGAATAGCGGGAATTTATACTTTTCTTGTGCACATCCGTATGTGCATGGTGCACTGGAAAATGTGCAGCAGGTCGCCGAAAGAGTGGTGCAACCCCCGCCTCTCGATACTCCGCGATAGCGCCGCCTCTGCCCTCGATGCGGCCGGTGCCGTTGACTTGAAGGGGACGATGGAGTTATAATTTGGAGAAACTTGGAAGTCTTTGAAGGGGGGACCTTGCCAGCGCCCCGCGCCCGCTGTCTGGGGGGCGGTCGCCGGGAGGTTCGGGCCGCAAGGGCGTAAAGAACCCGCCCGGCGCGGGCCGAACCTCCCGGCGACCGCCGAACGTCCGAATAACTTACAAGGGGTACGGGGGAGACGGCGGCCTATGGCCCTTCTTCAGAAAGGCTCCTCCAGAGTAATTAATCAGAGCTTCCCTGGATTTGATGAAGAGCAGACTCACCTACAGGAGTGCGGGCGTTGACATCGACGAGGGCGAGCGTCTGGTGAGGCTCATAAAGCCGCTTGCGAAGTCGACGGAGCGGCCGGGGCTCGTGAGCGGCATCGGCGGCTTCGGCGCGCTCTTTTCGGGTCGCTTCAAGGGGATGGAGGAGCCGCTTATAGTCTCATCGACCGACGGCGTGGGCACGAAGCTGCGGGTCGCCTTCATGGCCGACCGCCACGATACCGTGGGGATCGACCTCGTGGCCATGTGCGTCAACGACATCGTCGTAAGCGGGGCCGAACCGCTCTTCTTTCTCGATTACCTCGCCTGCGGCTCTCTCGACGCCGTCAGGGCGGCCAGGGTCGTCAGGGGTATCGCCGCCGGGTGCAGGGAGGCGGGATGCGCCCTCGCCGGCGGAGAGACGGCCGAGATGCCCGGCATGTACGCCGCCGGAGAGTACGACCTGGCGGGATTCGCCGTCGGCGTCGTCGACAGGCCCAGGCTCGTCGACGGCTCGCGCGTCGGGCCCGGCGACTCGGTCATAGGGCTCGCCTCGAACGGGCTGCACAGCAACGGCTACTCCCTGGCGCGCAAGGTCTTCTTCGAGCGCATGGGGCTCGGCCTCGGCGACAGGCCCAGGGGGCTGCGGCGCACCCTCGCCTCCGAGCTCCTGAGACCGACCCGCATATATGTGAAGCCCGTTCTCGCCCTCCTGGAGAGACCCTTCACCGTGACGGCCATGGCGCACATAACGGGCGGCGGGCTGCCGGAGAACCTGCCGAGGGTGCTGCCCCACGGCGTCAAGGTCGAGATAAGACGGGGCTCCTGGCCCGTGCCGCCCGTCTTCCGCCTCCTAAAGCAAGGGGGCGGGCTCGACGATGAAGAGATGATGAGGACCTTCAACTGCGGCGTGGGCTTTGTGGTGATCGCAAGAGGCGGCGACGAGGAGGGCGTGCTCGAAGCGCTGAACGCCATGGGCGAGAAGGCCTGGGTCATAGGCCGGGTCGTCGAGGGCAGGGGGGCGCCATCGGTGGAGGTGGTCGGTTGAGCGCAGAGAGCGGACGCCTGCGGGGAGGGCGCCGGCCGCTCCCCATAGCCGTGCTCGTCTCGGGCGGAGGCACCAATCTCCAGGCCATAATCGACGCCGTCGAGGCGGGGCTCCTCGACGCGCGCATCCGCGTGGTGCTGAGCAACAGGCCCGGCGCCTACGCCCTGGAGCGGGCAGCGAGGGCGGGCATACCGATCGAGGTCGTCGAGGGCCGGGGCTTCCCGGACCGCGGCGCCTACGACGAGCGGCTCGTCGAGGTCCTGCGCCGCTACGACATCGAGCTCGTCGTGCTCGCCGGTTTCATGCGCATCCTCTCTCCGGCCTTCATAAAGGCCTTCGCCGGCAGGATAATGAACATCCACCCCTCTCTTCTGCCGAGCTTTCCCGGTCTCGACGTGCAGAGAAAGGCCCTCGAGGCGGGGGTCAAGTTCTCGGGCTGCACGGTCCACTTCGTCGACGAGGGCGTGGATACGGGACCGATCATCATCCAGGCCGTCGTGCCCGTGCTCGACGACGACACGGTGGAGAGCCTCTCGGCGAGGATACTGGAGCAGGAGCACCGCATCTACCCGCAGGCCATCCGTCTCTTTGCCGAGGGCCGCCTCAGGGTCGAGGGGCGGCGGGTCCTGGTGCGCGACGGCGAGGGAGCCTCGGGCGCACTCGCCAACCCCCCGGTAAGGATCTTCGACCGTGGCTGAGGCCGTGCTGGTGAGCGCCTGCCTTTTGGGGCTGTGCACCCGTTACGACGGCTCCCATGCCAGGCGCCGGGAGGTCTTCGATGCGCTCGGTGCGAGGACGGCCGTGGCCGTATGTCCCGAGCAGCTCGGCGGCATGGCCACGCCGCGCCCGAGGGTGGAGATACGGGGCGGAGACGGAGCGGACGTGCTCGACGGCCGCGCCGCGGCGGTTGACGAAGAGGGCCGCGACGTGACGGCGCTCATGCTTCGCGGCGCCTTCCAGACCCTCGGGCTTGCGCGCATAAGCTCGGCGCGCGAGGCGCTGCTCAAGGAGAGGAGCCCCTCGTGCGGTGTCGTGGCCGTCGCGCGCGGCGCGGGAGAGCGGAGCGGAAGAGGCGTGGCGGCGGCGCTTCTTGAAAGAAACGGTATACGGCTCAAGGGATTCTCTTAGGGAAACTCTGATTAATTACCCTGAGGGAACCTTTTTGTAAAAAGGTTCCCTCAGACTCCCTCCAAAAACTTTAAACGCCCTGCGGATCACCCCGATTTTGCTTGCAAAATCGGGGTGATCCGCAGGGGATTAAAAGTCTTTGAAGGGGG
Source organism: Deltaproteobacteria bacterium (assembly GCA_011375175.1). Lineage (NCBI taxonomy): Bacteria > Pseudomonadati > Myxococcota > Myxococcia > Deltaproteobacteria bacterium. The sequence continues at coordinate 28,894 of DRME01000068.1, forward strand.
GCTGGGGGAAACGTGGGCCTGTGGCCCTTCTACAGAAAGTTTCCCCCAGTGTAATAAATCAAAGCTTCCTTAGGGAAGCCCCGATTTAGACACCTTGGTGGACGGGCGGAATTCGACGCCCTTCTTCTGGAAAGCTCGCCGGCTGCGAGTGCACGGGAGCATGACGCCATGAGAAGACTCTTCACCTGCCGACTGCATTGCGGGCGCCCGTCGACGGCGCTTGCCTGGGCGCTGGCGGCGCTCCTGTCTTTCCCGGCCCTCTCCGCCGCCGAAGAGGGCGGCGAAACGGTGACGGCCGAGTCCATAAGGGACCTCATCATAAGGCTCAACAAGGAGTACAACTACATAGGGGAGGAGCTCAAAAAGCTCGAGGAGAGCGTCAGGGAGTTTCCGGCCACCATACTGAACATCTCGGTCGTCAACCGCGACCCCCTGCTCCGTATCGTCTCGCTGGAGGTGCTCGACAACAAGCGGCCGCTCATGAGCCACATCTACACCGACCGTGAGAACGAGGCCCTCCACATGGGCGGGCGCCACCAGTTCTATCTCGACGAGACAAGCACCGGGCCCCATCAGCTCAAGGTCCTTCTCGTCTGGAGCACGGGCGGCGCCGGGAAGAGAGCGGCCCGCGAAGGCAGGTCCGATACGCAGGTGAACATCACCGTCAAGCCCGGCGTGGAACATTTCATAGAGTTCAACCCCGTCAGGGCCGGCGGCACGGTCGTCATCCGCCATCACAAGACAACTTACAGCGCCCTGTAGAGACGATGATACGCCTCAGGCACATACTCGCCGCCGCGGCGCTCCTTGTGGCGGCCGGCCACGGGGCCGCCGAGGAGCCCGGGCGCATACCCTTCTCCATGTCAAGGGGCGACTATAACTACCAGAGCGCGCTCTTCAGCTACGTAACGGGCGACTTCTTCAGCGCCTCCGCCCTCGCCTCGAGCGTGCTCCTCGACGACCACTCGGCCCGGCACGACGAGGCGCTTCTGCTGCTGCGTCTCTCCGACCTCAAGCGCCTCCACACGGGCAGGTTCTACCCCGACTTCAAGGGCGGGGACGTCCTCCGCGAGAGGATGCCCGCGCTCATCGGCATGTTCGACACCTTTTACAGGATGGGCGAGTACGACAGGGCCCTCATGCTCGCCGACGAGCTCGGCGACTCTCCGGCGGCCCGTTATTTCAGGGGCATGGGCTTTCTGAGGCTCGGGCGCATCGACGAGGCCCTTGCAGACCTCGAGGCCGTGCCGGCCGGCGAACCCCTCCACCCCTACGCGGCCGTCGCCGCAGCCCAGGCATACCTCATGAAGCAGCAGCGCCGCAGGGCGGAAGGGGTGCTCAAGGCCGTGCTCGCAGGGGGGGAACTCGACGGCGGGCTCTCCGACAGGATGCGCGTGCTGCTCGGAGGCGTGCTCTTCGACGAGGGACGCTACGAGGAGGCCCTCATGGAGTACCTGCGCATATCCATGGAGAGCCCCCTCTACAGGGAGGCGCTCATAGGGCAGGCCTGGGCGCTGGCAAAGCTCGGCTCCTTCGAGGCGGCCGTGCCGATCATAAAGGAGATCAGGCCGTCGCCGCCCTACGACGCCGACGCCATGGACGTGATGGTGCTCCTCGGCTACTGCTACCTCGGCTCGGGCCGGGCCGTCGAGGCGAGAAACCATTTCGCAAGGCTCGCCGTCGAGCTCAGGGCGCAGCGGGACGAGATAGAGGGGCTGCTCGGGAGCCCGGAGAGGCTCGAGCGCCTGAGCGGCGCCATTCTCGACGGCGACGACTCGGGACTCGACAGCCGCGAGCGCAAGTACCTCACCGTCGTGAGGTCGAATAGAGACGTCTTCGACCTCGTCGAGTCCTACAGGGCCCTCGGCCGCATAGCCGACGCCCTCGAGCGCCAGCAGCGCAGCATCCTCTCCACGGCCACCCATCTCGACAACACGATCATCGGTCTCAAGGCGCTTGTCGCAAGCCCGGGCGCCAAGATGGACGGCGTGAAACGGCTTCTCGCATCGGCCAACAGGGTGCTCGACGCCCACCCCGACCCCTTCGGCGGCTACGACAGGGAGAACAGGGACTTCTTCGCCGAGGTGGAGGAGATGCTCTTCGTGCGCTGGCTTAAGACGGCCGGCCGGCCCATGACCGGTGACGAGAAGAGGATGGTGAGCCTCATCCTCAAGGAAGGCGCCGAGGCCCTGGAGTGCCTGAACTCGCCGGTGGTCTGTCCCATAGTGCACACCATACTGCCCGACTCGGTGCAGGGCCACAACCGCGAGCTCAACGACTTCAGGAACGTCACCAGGGCGCTGGCCGTGATCGCCGAGGACCTCGCCCACATACGCCGCGGCGAGGCCATAGGGTTCGAAAAGATGCTCATGGAGAAAAAGGAGCAGGCCCGCAGGTCCATGGCCAAGTGCGCGGAGGCGAAAGAGGGGGTCGAACGGCTCCGCGGCCGCGCCGCCGCGGCCGCGGAGCTGGCCCGCCGCGGCATGACCGACGTGAGCTCGCTCCTTCACCGCCGTGTGGCCGACAGCCTCCTCAAGTTCGCCTACGAGCTCGAGGACTACGACCTCTACATCGAGAAGGGGCTTGCCGAGGCCGGGATCGCGGCCGGGGCGGGGAAGGGGGGCGGCCGCCGCTGATGCGTTCCTCCCGGGCCCTTCTGCTTTGTCTGCTCCTCGTCGTCCCGGCCGCCTGCGCCGTCAGGAAGCCGGTGCGGGAGGTGGTGGAGCCGCCGCCGAAGGTCGAGCTCTCGGAAGAGGATTTTGCAAGGGCGGCCATAGAGAAGTGGCGGCGCTACATGTCTCTCGCCGACGACTACGACCTGTCGGTGGAGACGGCCCTCAGGCTCACGGAGCACTACTTCGAGGCCCGCGACATCCTCTACAAGAAGGAGATGGAGGAGTACGAGGCGGCCGTGGAGCGCTACGAAAAGGGCGAGATCACGGAGGAGCCCATAGCGCCGGTCCGCGACTACGGCGAGCTCATCGACCGTCTCGCCGTGCTCGCGGGGCGCAACAGGTTCGGCCGCGGCGCCGACGCCCTGCGCTACGCCCTGGGATACGCCCTCTACGAGGACGGCCGCGTCGACGAGGCCGTCGAGGTCTTCGAGGGACTCATCGGGGACTTCCCGCGGACCCCCTACTACGTAGAGGTGAGCTTCCGCCTCGGCGAGATCTACTTCGAGACCGGCCAGATGGGCGAGGCCATAGAGAGCTACGAGCGTGTGCTCGCCCACCCGGACTCGGTCTTCTACTTCAAGGCCATATACAAGCTCGCCTGGGTATACTACAAGCTCGACGAGTTCGAGAACGCCGCCGACTCGTTCTTCACCATAATGGAGAGCTTCGGCGAGCAGGGCCGGGAGCGGGCATCCACGGGCCTCTGGGAAGAGGGCTTTTCAGGGGCCGTAATGGCGCTCTCCCACTTTGCGAGGATCGAGAAGGCCGTAGACTACCTCCGCTCCCGCGGCGTGCGCGCCTACACCCCTGGGGTCCTTCAGAGCCTGGGCTCCACGCTCCATGAGGCGGGCAGGTACGAAGAGGCCCTGTACGTCTACAACGTCTTCGTGGAGCTCTTCCCCGAGGACGAGAGGACACCCTTCACATACGCGGTCATAGCCGAACTCTACGACGAGCTCGACAAGGCCGACAGGGCGATGAGCACCAGGTGGGACCTGGCCCAGCGCTACAACCCCACGACCGCCTGGTACGGCAGGCTCTATCCCGCGGGCAACGCCGAGCTCGACAGGCTCGTCGCGGCCGCCATGCTCTCGTCGGCGAGGGCCTACCACGTCAAGGGACGCGGCGCCGACACGGTGCTCCTCGAAAAGGCCCTCAAAGGCTATACGACCTTTCTCGACGCCTTCCCGGACTCGGACAAGGCCCTCGATGTGCGCCTTCTCGCCGCCGAGACGCTCTTCGACCTCGAGCGTTACGAAGAGGCCGTCGTCGAGTACTCGAGGGTGCTCGACCTCTCTGCGCCGGGCGCCAGGCGCGGTGAGATAGCCTTCTCCGCCATCCTCACCTACGAGGTCATCTTCTACCGCTACAAGGGCGGCTCCACCGACAACATACGGCACGCCGAAGAGGTGCTCGACCGTTACGGCGACGACCTCTCGGCCGTATACAGGTACGAGGACTCGGTCTACAAGGTGGCCGACATGTACTCGCGCCTCGGTCTCTACGCCAGGGCCAGGGAGAGGATCCAGCCCCTTACGCGCAGGGGGGAGCCCGAGAAGGCGTACCGCAGGCTCGCCGAGCTCTACATGGAGGAGGGGGACCTCGAAGGCGCCGAGAAGAGCTACGGGGAGCTTGTCTCCCTATCGGGCGAGCGGGAGTATCGGCGCAGGCTTGCGGCGGTGAAGTTCAAGATCGCCGAGAGGCTCATAGGCGAGGACTCCTACGACGAGGCGTCGTCCAAGCTCATGGAGACGTTCGAGACCGACCCGGGCTCGGAGGTCGGCGAGGCGGCGCTGCTGCGGCTGGGAAACCTCCATATAAGGCGTAAGCTCATGGGCGAGCTCGAGCGGGTGGTGGCCGTCTACCGCCGCGCCTATCCGGACTCCGAGGGGCCGCTATCGCTGCTCCTCGAGGCGGCCGGGGCCGTGGAGAGGGAAGAGCCCGTGAGGGCGGCGTCCATATACGAGAAGGCGTCGTTCATGGCCTCGGACGCGGCCGCCGCGGCGCTTGTGCTCCGGGCGGGGCTGCTCTTCGAGTCGTCGGGCGAGCTCTTGAGCGCAGTGAGGGCCTTCAGGCGATACCTGGCCGTCGAGGCCATAGAGCCGGAGATGGAGGAAGAGGTCCGCTACAGGCTCGGCAAGGCGCAGATGGACTCGGGCGCCGTCGAGGAGGGGCTGGCCACCATGCGGGAGCTCGTCGAGTGGGCCGGAGAGTCCAGGGGATACTACGTGGCCAAGGCGAGACTGGTCTTGCTTCGAGAGGCCATGGAGGGTTATTTCGCCGTAAGGCTCGTGGAGCCGGTGGAGGAGAATCTCGTCAAGAAGACACGGCTACTGCAGTCGCTGATGAGCGAGCTCTCCCAGCTCATCGACTTCGGCATAGCCGAGCTCCTGCCGGAGATATACTATCCCGTGGGGCTCATCCTCGAGGACTACAAGGTCTCGCTCCTGGAGAGCGAGAGGCCCGAGGGACTCACGGCCGAAGAGCTCGAGGAGTACGACTTTCTGCTGGAGGAGAAGGCCATACCCTATGACGAGCGGGCCGTGGCGGCCTACGAGAACGGCTACAGGGCCGGCGTGGAGCAGGCTCTATTCAACGAGTGGGTCGTAAAGAGCCTTGAGCGGCTCGCCGAGCTGCGGCCCGCGACCTACAGGAGGAGCTTCGACACGGGAGGGGCGGAGCTCGTCTACGTCGTGCCGGGGCCGATCATGGCGGAGAGCGTGTTGTGAACGGAAGGGCGTTGACAGGGAGGGCGGCGGCGGCGCTTCTGTGTCTGCTTATCGTCGCGGGATGCGCCGGACCAGCTTTGAGGAAGGAGGCCGCGCCAGGCGAAGCCGTATCCGGCAAGGCCCCATCCGGCGATGCCGCCGCCGTCGAGGAGGCGGCCGCTGGGGCCGGCGCGCCGCAGCCCGGTGAGCTGACCGGGCCGCCTGAGGCCGCGGAGGAGGTCGAGGGGGAAGTCGTCGGGGAGGAGGTGATCGAGGCCGAGCCCCGGCGCCCGCCAGAGGCCGCCTCCGATGACGCCGCGGCCGTGGGGGAGCCGGAAGAGGAGGTCTCGCAGGAGGAGGTCATAGGGTTCTTCCTCAAGGGCGCCTTCAAGCGCCTCGACGACGACCCGGCGGCGGCCAGGAGGATATACCAGAAGGTCATCTCCATGGCCCCGGCCAACTGGCTCGCCCACTACAACCTCGGAATGCTCATGATGTGGGAGGGGGAGCTCGAGGGGGCGAGAAGGGAGCTTCTCCTGGCGCTCGAAAACGCGCGCCGGCCGCCTTCGGATATATACGCGGCCCTGGGCATGGTGCATCTGCGGCTCGGCATGACCGAAGAGGCCATAAGATACTTCGACGACGGCCTCGGTGTAGAGAGGTCGCCCGCCATGCTCATGAACGCCGCCAACGCCTACCAGGAGGCCGGAAGGCTCGAAGAGGCGCTGCGCAACTACAGGAAGGTCGAGGCCGTGGACCCGGAGTTCCGGGGACTCGACTACAACCTCGGCATGCTGCTCTTCAGGATGGGCCACTACGACGGCGCGCTTCACAGGTTCGAGCAGGCCCTGGAGCGCGACGAGGCGCCGCGCCGCACCCTGCTGCTGCTCAAGGCCAGAACGCTTCTAAAGCTCGGAGAGCCGGCGGCCGCCCTACAGATACTCCAGAGACTTGCCGATGATGGTGAAGACAAGGCCGCGATCTACAGGAACATGGGCATAATCTACGAGCTCTACATGGGAGACATGGAGAGGGCGGCAAGAAACTACGAGCTCTACCTCGCCGCGGCGGGAGAGGACGACCCTGAGGTGGGCCGCTGGCTCCGCCTGGTGAGGGCGAGGCTTGAGAGGGCCGGGGGAGGGGAGGGCCCGCCGTGAGGGGCGCGGCACTTGCGATAGCGGCCGCGGTGTTGCTTCTCCGGGCCCCTTGCGCCTCCGCCTCGGCCGACGTGATGGAGAGGGACGCAAAGGCCGGGGAGCCCGTCATCGTCGAGAGGGTCATAAGGATCGAAGGCACCATAGAGAAGCCCCGCATACTCTTCATCGTGCCGAGGGCCAGGATATGGAGGGCCGACTTCTTCGGGAAGAGTTTTCTCGACGATATGCTGAGGCCGGTCTATCCGGACAAATTAACCGAGGAGGGGGGCGCGGCGCTCCCCTGACGGAGGTGGATGTTTCATGGAGCTCATCGCTTCTTTTTTCAGGGAAGGCGGCATGTTCATATGGTTCATACTGCTCGTCTCCATCGTGGGGTTCGCCATCATGGTGGAGCGCGGCGTGCTTCTCATCTTCAGGTACAACCTCAACAGCCGCGCCCTGTGGGCCAAGGTCGAGAAGTTCGTAAAGGACGGCCACCTCGACCGGGCCGAGGCCCTCTGCGCCAACTCTCCGGTGCCCCTGATGAGGATACTCCACAGGGCCATCTCGGCGGCCTCGGGCACGGAAAAGGACATCCAGAACGCCGTGGACGAGGCGGCCCTCGAGGTGATCCCATCCATCGACAAGCGCGTGCCCTACCTCGCCACGCTGGCCAACATAGCAACGCTTCTGGGGCTGCTCGGCACCATCCAGGGCCTCATCCAGGCATTCGCCGCCATAGGCAGCGCCGACCCCTCGCAGAAGGCCTCGCTCCTTGCAAGCGGCATATCCATAGCCCTCTACTCCACGGCCTTCGGCCTCATCGTGGCCATACCGATGCTCGTCATGTACTCGGTCCTCCTCTCCAAGGCCCACAGGATCATCGACGAGATAGACGAGTTCTCCATAAAGATCATCAACCTCCTGGCCCGCTACAGGGAGGGCCGTTAGAGCGGCGCCGTCCCCTTTATTCAACCCCCAGTCCATTATCGCCATGGCATACAGACCGAGCAGAAGGATGCACCACGGCGCCGAGGGCGCCGACCTCAACCTCATCCCCATAATGAACGTCTTCATCATCATCATTCCGTTCCTGCTCCTCACGGTGGTCTTCGCCAAGACGGCGGTCATAGACGTATACCTCCCCCACGAGGTCGAAAGTCCGCCCGAAAAGGAGACGGAGCAGGAGCCCGGCGAGAGGACGCCGCCCAGGCTCCTGACCGTGAAGATAACCGACGGGGCCCTCACCGTGGGCTGGGGCGAGAGGGAAGAGAGGATAGAGGCGGCGCCCGACAACTCGCACCTGCGCCGGCTCTCGGAGGCGCTTCTCGACATAAAGCGGGAAGCCCCCGACCACAGGGAGATAATCCTTCTATTCGATTCGCACATCTCCTACGACTACGTGGTCAAGGTCATGGACGCATCGAGGGAGATAACCCTGGAGCGCGGCGGCGTCAAGAGCAGGCGTTCGCTCTTCCCCCTCGTCTCTCTCGGTGAGAACAGGGAGTAGCGCGATGGCGAGGGCGAGATCGGTGTCGAGGAACAGGCGCAGGAGATCGAGACTCGCGGCGGCCGCGCTGACTCTTACGTCCATGATGGACATGTTCACCATCATCCTGCTCTTCCTCCTCAAGAGCTACTCGGCCGAGGGCGAGATATACACCATGCATCCGAGCCTTACGCTGCCCGTGTCCATATCCACGGAGAAGCCCAGGCTCAAGCTCCTCATCCAGCTCACATCGAAACACATACTCATAGAGGGCGAGCCGGTCGTGACCGTCGCCGAGGCGCTCCGGGACTTCAAGCCCAAGACCGACGACCCCGAGCACCTGCTCATCCGCCCGCTTCTCGCCGCGCTCGACAGGAACACCGAGAAGGTGGAGTTCATCGCCCGCACCAACCCCGACGTGAAGTTCACCGGCGAGGTCATGATCCAGGGCGACAGGTCCATACCCTTCGCGCTCCTGGAAAAGGTCATGTACACCTGCGGTCAGGCGGGGTACTACGACATATCGCTTGCGGTCCTTACCCGTGAATAAAGGCAGGAGTCTCTTCACCGTAACGGTCGACGTCGCCGGAGACAGCCCGGAGACCATCCGTGTCGACGAGGCGCTCGGCCGGTTCAGGCGCTTCCTCACGATAGGGAGCGATCCCCGCTGCCACATCGTGGTGGCGGGGGTGGACGGCATACCGGCAAGGCTCCGCTTCATCGAGCGCACCGACCGCGGCTACGCCCTCCACATCCCGCCCGAACTCGACGCAACCATCGTGCGCGGCGGCCACGTCATCTCGACAAAGGGGCTCATCGACCTCGGCTTCCTCAAGAAGAGGGGCCGCTGCTATCTCCTGCCCGTAAACGACAGGAAGGACCTCGTGCTCACGGCCGGCCCCATGACCCTCACCTTCGGCTACCGGCCGGCCGCGCGCCGCAGGAGAAGACGCCTTGAGAGGGGTCTCAAGAAGCCGCTCGTCTCTAGGGAGGAGCTGGGCTTCGTACTCTTCGTCGCCCTCTCGGCCATGGTCCACCTTTCGTCCGTGGGCTACCTCAACACCATAGAGATAAAGAAGGACGAGCCCATCGAGGTCATAAAGAAGATCCCCAAGAGGTTTGCAAGGCTCATACTGGAGGCGCCGAGGCCGAAGAAACGCAAGTTCAAAAAACCCGCCGTCGTCGAGCCGGAGGTTAAGGAGGAAGAGCCGCAGGAGCCGGAAGAGGAGGTCAAGGAGGAGGAGGTCGTCGAAGAGGAGCAGGCGGAGCAGCCCGTCGAGGAGCCGGAGCCGAAGCAGGAGGCGCTAAAGGAGCCAGAACCTGAGCCCGAACCCGCGCCCGAACCGGAACCTGAGCCCGAACCCGCGCCCGAACCGGAACCTGAGCCCGAACCCGAGCCCGAACCGGAACCTGAGCCCGAACCCGAGCCCGAACCGGCTCCCGAGCCCGTGGCCGAACCGGAGCCCGAGGCCGTGGAGGTGGCGAGCATGGAGCCCGAGCCCGCCGCGCCGGAGCCGGAGGTCGTCGAACCCGCCCTCGAGCCCGCCCCTGAGCCGCCCCCTTCGCAGCCCCTCCCGCGGGAGCCTGCGGCCGAGCCCGCCCCTTCGCGGCAGGCCGTCCGCGAGCAAGTAAAGCGCAAGGGGCTTCTCGGCATAATCATGGCCAAGTCCCGCCACGGGGCGGAAACGGGCGGCGACGAGGACCTCTTCAGGGGCACGGAGGAGCTCACCAGGACGATCCTGAAGCCGCCCTCGCCGGTGAGGGCGGCCCCGAAGGCCGCTTCGGGGAAGAAGAGCGGGAAAAAGGACGTCATCGCCGGCATAAGGACCGAGGCGAGGCGCAAGGTCGAGGAGGTCTCCGAGAAGGCCCTCGCCGTGGAGAAGAAGAGCGACGAGAAGGCGGTGCGCGACATCGTGAGCGAGAAGCGGAAGGTGGCGCTCGTCGACCGCGACGCCCTCTTCGCCGACGTGGAGAAGGAGGCGGACGAGGCGGTCGAGGTGAAGAAGTCGCGCTCCGAGAGCGACGTCTACAGGGTGGTGCGCCGCTATACCGGCGGGCTCAAGTACCTCTACAACAACGCCCTGCGCGAGGACCCCGCGCTACGCGGAGACCTGCGCGTAAAGATCGTCATCGGGGCCGACGGGAAGGTGAAGCTCGTCGAGAAGCTCTCGACCACCCTCGACTCCGAGAGACTCGTCAAGGCGCTCGTAAGGCGTATCTACCGCTGGAAGTTCCCAAGGATAGAAGGCGACGAGGACTTCTCCATAGTCTATACCTTCGACTTCACCCCCGAAGGACTCTCGTGAGAGAGGACAGATACGTTCACGGCGCCAACCGGCGGCAAGGGGGCGGCTTGACAGGTTCCGCTGCGCTGTGGTAAGAATGCGGGATGACGAAGGCCGTGAAGGCCCTCTGGAGGTTCTTCGCCTCCCCGGGGCTTACCGTAGCGCTGGCTGCGCTCATATGCCTCGACGCCGCCTGGGGCTCGATGGTGGCCGTGAAGAACCCCGCGGCCTACGGGGCCCTCGACCGGGCCGTGCTCTTTCCCTGGCTCTTCACCACGGGGCTTGAGCGGCCCGATCTCAGCGCCTGGATATTCGTCCTCGTGGGCCTGAGCGCGCTCTTCGCCGTCAATACGGCGGTCTGTACGGCCGACAGGCTTTACGCCGTCGTCAGCAACCGCAGGCCCCTCCAGGCCCTCTTCCCCCACGTCGTGCACATAGGGTTTCTCATCGCCCTGGCCGGCCATCTCGTCGGCGCCCTGTGGGGCTTCCGAAGCCACGGGAACCTCCTTATCCAGGGTGAGGCCGCCGCCGTGCCCTATGTGCCGGAGCTCACCGTCCGCCTCGACGGCGTGGACGTCGAGACCAGGCCCGGCGAGGGGCTGGTCTCGATGAAGACGAAGGTGACGATCTTCGAGAAGGGCCGCGAGGTGCTCAGCGACGCCATCGAGATAAACGGACCCGTCATCTACAAGGGCGTGGCCTTCTACCACGCCGACCACGGTTCTACGCCCACGGGCCTTGTCATCGAGGCCGGTTCGCGGCGCCGGGAGGTCTCCTTCGGCGAGGTCTTCACCACGGCCTCGGGCTCCACGTACAGGCTCGGCCGCATCTACCCGGACCTGGCCTTCGACGCCGAAGGGCGCGCCTACTCGCGCTCCGGGGCCTTGCGAAATCCGCACTGCGAGATCGTCTCTGGCTCGGGCGTCAGGGCCTATCTCGACATATCGAGGCCCGGCACGGAGGTGGAGGTGGACGGAGAGACGCTGCGCCTCGCAGGCTACGTAATGACGCCCTACGCGGTGCTCACGATAAACAGGGACCCCGGCATGGGACTCATAGTAGCCGGCTCGGCCGTGCTGGTCGCGGGCATGGTGCTGCTGCTCTTCATGCGCGGCGAGAGAGGCGAACTCGTAAGAGGCAGGACCGGCGCGACCGGCCCAGCCTGAACCGGAGCGGAGGCGAGATGTTTCATACGGCCGACTGGGAAGAGATAAAGGCCGGCAGGGTCACGGACGTCTACTTTGCCAGGACGCTCGAGATACTCGAGGCAAAGGGCATCGACAAAGAGGTGCGCGCCGAGTTCTTCGCAAAGAAGCTTCCCGGCGGCGTGCCGTGGGCGGTATTCGCCGGCGCCGAGGAGGTGGCCTCGCTCATGGAGGGCAAGGCCGTCGACATCAGGGCCCTCGCCGAGGGAGAGGTCTTTTACGCCGGCGAGCCCGTCATGGAGATAGAGGGACGCTACCGCGACATATGCGTCTTCGAAACGGCCGTGCTGGGGCTCATCTGCCAGGCGTCGGGCATCGCCACCAGGGCGGCCCGCATGAGGATCGCCGCCGGAGACCGCATGCTCGTGAGCTTCGGCGCCCGCCGCATGCACCCCGTGGTGGCCCCCATGATAGAGCGCGCAGCCTACATCGGCGGCTGCGACGGCGTGGCCGTCACGGCGAGCGCCCGGCTCCTCCACATGGACCCCATGGGCACCATACCCCACGCCCTGGTCATCATGTTCGGCGACACCGTCGAGGCATTGAAGGCCTTCGACGAGGTCGTCGACGGGGACGTAAAGCGCGTGGCCCTCATAGACACCTACAACGACGAGAAGTTCGAGGCCCTGCGCGTGGCCGAGGCCCTCGGCGACCGGCTCTACGCCGTGAGGCTCGACACGCCGTCGTCAAGGCGGGGCGACTTCCGCAAGATATTCGAGGAGGTGCGCTGGGAGCTCGACCTGCGCGGCTACGGCCGCGTAAAGCTCTTTGCAAGCGGCGGGCTCGACGAGGAGACGGTCATCGGTCTTCGCCACGTGGTCGACGCCTTCGGCGTGGGCACTTCCATAAGCAGCGCCCCGGTGGTGGACTACTCCATGGACATCGTGGAGGTCGATGGCGTTCCCCACTCCAAGCGCGGCAAGTGCTCGGGCGCAAAACGGCTCGTCCTCTGCCGCGCCTGCGGCCGCCGCGAGGTGGTCCCGCTCGCCTCCGGCGCCGCCCCCTGCCCCTGCGGCGGCCCCGCCGGCGACCTGCTCACGCCGCTTGTGCGGCGGGGGCGCATCGCACGGGAGCTGCCGTCCCCCCAGGCCATACGGGAGGCCGTCATCGAAAGGCTCGAAGGACTCGAGCTCGCCGGTGAGACCCCTTGAGCGACACCGCCCTCACCGCGCCGGGTCCCCGAGCCTGAAGCGGAGCACGGCGAGCCGGTACTTGACGAACTCCGAGAGGGTTATCCACAGCCCCCGGCCGCTCCACCAGCGCGAGGGATCGAAGTTCGGTGAGCGCACGGCGTGGAGCTTGATCTCCACGGCCTCGGGCATGACGGTCGTGAAGGTGTAGGCGGCACGCCTCATGTGGTAGTTGGACGTTATGAGCACCATGGAGCCGAGGCCGAACTCCTCCATTATGCGACGCACCTCGACGGCGTTCTCCACGGTGCTCGAAGAGCGCTTCTCCAGGATGATGCTCTTTTTTTCCATGGAGGTGAGCGGCGGGGAGATGCCGAGGAAGATGGATTCGATGTCGGCGTCGCGGTGGACGCCGCTTATGATGAGCACGCCC
>DRME01000069.1 GCA_011375175.1 Deltaproteobacteria bacterium
AGGTTCCCTCAGACTCCCTCCAAAAACTTTTAATGCGAGTTGGTTTCCCCCTGTTTTGCCAAGCAAAACAGGGGGAAACCAACTCGTATTGAAAGTCTTTGAAGGGGGTCTGGGGGAAACTTTCTACAGAAAGTTTCCCCCAGGGCAATTAATCAGAGCTTCCTCAGAGTCTCTACCATTCGTTTCTGCCCGACAGGGGGCTTCCGCGGGGCACCCGCCTGCCGAGCAGTATCCTGAAGCGTTCGAGCTCGTCCTCGGCGGCCTCGTCGAGGAGGTTTTCCGCCTCGAAGGGGGTGAGTTCCCTGAACTCGCCGAAGAGCCCCGTCTCCTCGCCCTCGGCGTTCATCTCGCCGAAGTCCTCCATGAAGCGGCGCTGGAGCTTTTCGCGCCCGATGGAGTCGTCGCTCTCGGTCTCCACCCTCACCTCGTTCTCCTCGCCGGGCGCCTTGTTGCGCTGCTCGGCTATCTGTTCGCCGTGGCCGGTGTCGGGCTTTTCGAGGTTGTAGAGCTGCATGACGTTGAGGCAGACCTCGTAGTTGTGGCGTGCCTCTCCGTCGTCGGGGTCGAGCCTGAGGGCCTCCTTGAAGGCGACGAGCGCCCCGAAGTAGTCGCCGTCACGGAAGAGGGCGCAGCCGAGATCGTAGTAGGCGACGGCGAGGTGTTCGCTGCCCGAGAAGGTGACGGCCTGCTTAAAGCTCTTTACGGCGTCCTCGAAGAAGGCGTTGCGGAAGCGCGCCATGCCGGTGTAGATGTAGGGCAGGATGTTTCCGGGGTCGAGCGAGCCTGCGCGCAGGAAGCTCTGCTCGGCCTCCTCGTAGCGCCCCTCCCTGTATAAGCTCCTGCCTTCCTCCAGGGCCCTCTGGAAGTCGTCGCGGAGCCCCATGCCCAGGGCCGCGACGGCGGCGGCGATGAGCACCGCGGCCGTGCCCGGGGAGGAAGGCCCGCCGAAGAGCCTTCGGGCCTCGGGGTGGCGGACGAGCCCCTGGGGCCTGGGCCTGCTCCCGGGCATGAGGCCGGCCGCCGCGACGAGCGCGAGCGCTGCGAGGACGAGGGGCCCGAAGCGGTGCGAGTAGCGGACCTCCTCCCTCGGCTCGCCCTCGAGCTCGCCCAGCGCCATGAGCCGCTCGGCCAGGGCGTAAAGGTCGCCGTGATCGTCGGCGCCCACCTCGTAGCGGATCCCTCCGGTCATGCGCGAAAGCTCATCGAGGACGGGACGGTTGACACCCACCATGACGCGCCGGCCCGCCTCGTCGAGCTTGTAGCCCGTAACGCTGCCGGTGGCGGAGAGGACCGGTACGGGCGAGGCGCCCTCGCCCACGCCGACGGTGAAGACCCGCACGCGGCGGTTCATGGCCTCGCCCAGGACCCTGGAGCCGCGGATGCTCTCGTCGCCTCCGTCGGTGAAGATGACGATGTTCCTGGAGCGCGTCTCGTCGTCGAAGAGCTTCATCGACTCCTCCAGCGCCGCTTCCAGCGAGGTGGCCCCGCTCTTCATGACACCCTGGTCGAGGCGGCCCAGGAAGACCTTGAGCGCCGCCTCGTCCCGTGTGAGCGGCGAGACCCCGGCCGCCGTGTACGAGAAGATGACGAGCCCCACCCTCGCCCCCTCGAGGATATCGAGCAGATGGGAAGCGGCGTCGACGGCGAGTTCGAAGCGGCTGCGCCCTCCCGAAAGGGAGCTCATGGATCGTGACGCGTCTATGGCGATGACCACGTCCTCGGCCCGCTCGCCGGCAAGGGTCTTGCCCTCGCCCACCCTCGGTCCGGCGGCGGCCACGGCGAGCAGCACAAGCGCCGCCGCCACGGCGACGGCGGACTTGCCGGCGGCGACGACGGCCGGGCCGCGAAGCCACAGGCGCGAAAGGTCCGCCCGCCTCGCCCTCAGGGCGTAGAGGAAGAAGAAGAGGACGACCGGTGCGGCCGCCGCGGTGGAGAGGAGGTAGGGCCTGTCGAAATACATCTCCGTCACGGAAGCCTCCTGAACCTCGTCCCCCGCAGCACCGACTCGACGACGAGCAGGGCCATCGCCCCCATTACCGGCCAGTGGTAGACGTCCTCGTAGCCGTAGCTGCTCGAGCGCAGCCTCTCCTTTTCGAGGCGGTCGATCTCCTCGTAGACGAGGAGCAGCTCCCTGGGAGAGGGTATCTGGAAGTAGGCGCCGCCGGTGAGGCGGGCCATCTCGCGCAGATAGTCTATGTTGGTCTCGAAGTTGGTCTGCAGGTTTGCTATCTGCTGCTCCGCCGCGTCGCCCTCCTGGATGGTGTAGATCCGTATGCCGAGGGCGCGGGCCGCCGCTGCGGCCGTGAGGGGCTCTATCTCGCCGGAGTTGTTTATGCCGTCGGTCAGCAGTATTATGACGCGCGAGGCGGCCTCGCTGTCCCTGAGCAGGTTGGAGGCGGCCGCCACGGCCGGGCCGAGGGCGGTGCCCGAGGGCAGCGCGCCGAACTCGAGGTCCTCCACGAAGGTCGAGAGGTAGCGGTAGTCGTCCGTCACCGGGCAGGTCATGACGGCGTCGCCTGCGAAGGAGACGAGCCCTATGCGGTCGACGGTGCGGCCGGCGACGAACTCCCTCGCCATGCGCTTCACCTGGTCGAGCTTGGTCCGCCCGCCGTCGAGACTCTTCATTGACGCCGACGTGTCGATGACGAGCACCATGTCCACGCCCTCGACGGGCTCGCCCTCGAGGGGGGTGAGAAGCTGGGGCCTCGCCGCCGCCACTATGAGTAGCGCCGCCGACGCAAGCCACAGCCCCTCGACAAGGGGCCGCATCCGCGCCGTCAGTCCCCCCCTGTAGCCCCTCACGGCGTGGAGAAGGGGGAAGGGCACGGCGGCTTCGGCCTTGCGGCGGGAGAAGGCCCGCCAGCCGACAAGCGGTATGAGCAAGAGGAAAAGCAGGATAATCGGGTCGTCAAATCGCATAAAGGCTCTCGCCCTGCCCGCCGGCGGGCGGCGCAACGGTGGAAGGGACGGCGATACGGCCCTTACCAGTCCCTGCCGACGAGCTCTCTCGCTCTCTCTACAAAGACCCCCGGCTCGTCCCCGGCCGGCCTGTAGCCGCCGAAGACGACGAGGTCGGAGTCGAAACGGAACTCGGCCAGCCTCCTGCGGCCCTCTTCGTCGCCCCGCTCCAGCGAGGCGACGAGCCGGAGAAAGGCGCTCGTCGTCACCCCGGAGGGGGGCAGCTCCACGCCGGAAAGGACAAGGCCCTCTACGACGGAACAGACGGCGCGGTAGAAGGTCCTGGGGTCGCCTATGCCCGCCCCTTCGATCTCGTCGAGGGCGCGCAGGGCCGCCTCGCGGGGATCGACGGACGGCCCGGCCTCCACTTCCGTCTCCTCCCGTCCCCTTGTGAGCATGTATCCCGTGACGGCCGCACCGGCCAGCGCCGCCGCCGCTGCGGCGGCGTATGCCCAGGCCGGCCACGGCCGCGCAGCGGCCCGCTCCGGCTGCGGGTCGCGTATGTCCTCTATCTCGATGACCGTCTCCGGCACGGTCCGCCTGACGACGACCCTGATGGGCCTCGACCAGGCGACCTGCTCCGGTCCGCCGTCCTCGCTGTAGTAGACCGGCTGGGCCGGTATCGTGAGCTCGCCGGGCTCGTAGGAGACGAGCACGTAGTCGAGCCTGTAGTAGGTCCTGCCCCCTTCCTCGCGCTTGTCGACGCCGGCCATGCCGAGCATGTCAAGGGGCGTGAAGTCGGGCCTGTCAACGGGGAGGACGGCCGCGGTGTCGTCGTCGACGGTGACGTGGAGCGTATATATGAAGCGCTCCACCACGGCGGCGTCGGTCCTGTCCACCTCGGCGCGGACCTCCACGCCGGCCCGCGCGGCCCCGGCAGCGCCGAGCATAATGGCCGCCGCGGCCAGGGCCGCGGCCCTGCGCGCAAGGAGAGTGCCGCCCGAAACACCCACCGTCTACACCCTCTTGCCGAAGAACTCTCTCAGGGGTCTGAGCGAGGGCGTCGAGACGCACAGGTCTATCCACTCGACGCCGCAGTTGCGGAAGATCGCCTCCCGCCGCGCCTTGAGCCGCCTGAAGCACGAGGCCACGTGATCTCTGAAGCCCTCGTCCGAGGCGTCGAAGACGGCGGTCTCGCCCGTCTCCGTGTCGACGAACTTCACGAATCCCACATCCGGGATCTTCTCCTCCCTCTCGTCGCTCAGCACCACGGGCACCACGGTGCAGCGCGCCGCGAGGCTCCTGAGGGGGAGCGAGAAGTCGCCGGCGTCGAAGTCGGAGACGATGAAGACGAGCCCCCTCTTCCAGCCCACGCGCAAGACGGCGTCGATGCCCGCGCCCACGTCGCTTCCCCTGCCCATGGGCTCGGCCCCGAGCAGACGCGCCGTCATCTCGGTAAGCACCTTCCGCCCCCTGCGGGGCCTGACCATGAACTCGACCCTGTCGCTGAAGGCGATGAGTCCCACGGGGTTGTTCCACCGCAGCGCCGCAAGCCCCAGCAGCGCG
Organism: Deltaproteobacteria bacterium; assembly: GCA_011375175.1. NCBI lineage: Bacteria > Pseudomonadati > Myxococcota > Myxococcia > Deltaproteobacteria bacterium. The sequence goes on from DRME01000069.1 coordinate 4,465, forward strand.
GTGAGCACGGCCGCCTCCTCGCGCTTGGTGCTCTCGCCGGAGCCGTAGTCCATGGAGCCGCTCACGTCGACGAGGAATACGACGGGAAGGTCCTTCTCCTCTATGCAGACCCGCACGTACGGCGTGCCGAGCTTGGCCGTCGTCTTCCAGTCGATGGCGCGAACGTCGTCGCCGGGCACGTACTCGCGGATCTCGTGGAACTCCATGCCCGAGCCCTTGAAGACGCTGCCGTACTCGCCGACCATCAGGCTCCTGACGAGCCTCCGCACGCGAATCTCTATGAGCCTGGCCTCTTCGAGCGCCCTGGCCGGAAGGCCGGCGCACGCGCCCCTCTCGACGACCTCCGTCACGGGACCTCCACCCTGTCGATGATCTCGGAGATCACGTCCTCGGCCGTGACTCCCTCGGCCTCGCCCTTGTAGCTTAAGATGATCCTGTGGCGCAGCACGTCGGAGACCATCTCCTGCACGTCTTCGGGGAGCACGTAGCCGCGGCCGGCGAGGAAGGCGCGGCTGCGGGCCGCCTTGTTGAGGAATATGGTGGCCCGCGGAGAGGCGCCGTACTCGACGATATCCCCCATGCCGAACCTTCCGGGCTCGCGGGTAAGACGCACGATCTCCACTATGTAACTCTTTATCGAGTCCTCGATGCGGATCGAGTCGACCACCTTGCGGGCCTTGAGGATCTCCTCGGGCTTTATGACCCGCTCGACGACGATGCCGGGCGCCTCCTCGACCCTCTCGCCGTGCTCATGCAGCAGGAAGGGATTGTAGTCGCCCGACACGGACGACATGCGCTCCATGATGAGCTTCTCCTCGTCGGCCTCGGGATAGGTGATGTTGACCTTGAGCATGAAGCGGTCGAGCTGGGCCTCGGGCAGGGCGTAGGTCCCCTCGAGCTCGATGGGGTTCTGGGTGGCCAGGACGAGGAAGGGGTTGTCGAGCGCGAGCGTTTCGCCGCCGAGGGTGACCTGGCGCTCCTGCATGGCCTGGAGCAGCGCCGACTGCACCTTTGCGGGCGAACGGTTTATCTCGTCGGCGAGGACGATGTTGCCGAATATGGGACCTCTCTTGGCGACGAAGTCGCCCTTGGCGTGGTCGTATATGACCGTCCCTATGAGGTCGGAAGGAAGGAGGTCGGGCGTGAACTGGATGCGGCGGAACTCGAGGTCCATCACGTCGGCCAGGGTCTTGATGGTGAGCGTCTTGGCAAGGCCCGGCGCCCCTTCGAGCAGGACGTGCTCGTTCGAGAGGAGGGCGATGAGCAGCCGCTCTATCATGCGCCGCTGGCCGACCACCACCTTGGCCACCTCGCTTTCGATCTTCCTGAAGAAGACCGCTTCCTCCCTGACCTGCGCATTGATCGCGGCGTCGCTGTAAGCCATCGCCCGAAACCTCCTCTCCTTTCAGCGGCGAGGCCCGCTCATGAGAGCGCCGCCCCGCGCCGTATCAGATGCAGTCCTTGCACACAAGGTAGCTGCCGTTGTCGTAGAGCTTGGTCTCCGGCACCTCCTTGCCGCAGTCCTCGCACCTTCCCATCGGGATCCCCTCGTCATCGACCTCCGGCGCGGCCACGGGGATGATCCCCGCCAGCTTCTTGTACTCCTCCGAGTACTCGTCCTCCGTGATGGACTCGTACTGCAGGCGCGCCTCTTCGAGCATACGCAGCGTCTCTTCCCTCTCCTCCGGCGTCTCTTCCCAGTCGTCTTCCTCTTCCCCAGGCTCGTCCTCGCCGACGACCGTGTAGGCGAAGCGCCTGTCGGCCGCCGGGTCCTCGAGCTCTTCGTCCTCTTCGTCACCGCCGGCTTCGGTCTCGTCCGGCGCCGCGAGGTCCTCGTCCCCCCCGCCCGGGTCGGCGGCGGCCGACGCCGCCGCGCCGTCGCGGCCCCCGGCGGTTTGCCCCGCAGTCGTCTCTTCCTCCGTCACCTTTGTCTCGTCCCGTTCTTCCATGGCCTGCACCTCCGATCTTGCTTGCTTCAATGAAACTCCGATTAAGGGCTTACGGCTTACATGCCCATGCGCATCACCATGGGCTGACTCAGTATCCAGCCGTCGGCCAATGTAAGAAGAGCTATCAACATCGCCTGCGCGACGAAGGCGCGCCGGCCGCCGAGTGCGGCCGACGAGGCCGCCGCGGCCCTGAGAGATATCCAGAGTCCCGCAAAGAGTATGAGCGCCTGTATGTCCTGCACGGTCGCAAGCCCCAGCCCCCCTCCTGCGCCGTGCCCGGCCGGGGCGGAAGGGGCCGTTCCGAAGGGATCGGCCAGCACGGAGAGGGCGGCCGGGCCCTCCATGAGGATATGCATGGAATTATGTGCTATATGGCTGAAAAATGCAAGTGGAATCAAGGGGTATGCGAAGCCGCGGAAGACCTCTCCCAGCGCGGCGCCACGCCCCCCCGGTGCGCCGCCCGCGGCGACGGCGGCGACGCAGAAGAGGGCGTAGACAATCAGGACGGCCGCTATGGAAGCGGCGAGGCTCGCCGTGGCCACGGCCTCGGCGGAGAGCGACGCGGCGGCCGTGGCGAAGCCGAGCCAGTCAAACCAGAGATCGATCATGGTGAAACTGTGGAAGAAGACCACGCCGACGATGACCACGGCGAAGAGGGCCTCGTCGCCGCGGGTCCTGCGAAGCTCCGTGAGCTCGCGGTCGGGAGAGCGCAGCGAGAGGGCGATGTTGTCCTCCGGGCAGGTCTTCACGCACTCGGTGCAGAGTATGCAGTAGGTGTTGACGTCCATGCTCTCGGGGTACTCGAAGACGGGGCAGCCATAGCCACGGTCGTTGCCGTTTACGCAGTCCTTGTCCCCGCAGCGCCTGCACACCGCCCTGTCGCGGGCCCGGAGCTCGACGGCCGATGCCATGGCGTAGAGACCGAGCATGCCGCCCACGGGGCAGAGGTAGCGGCAGAAGCTCCTCCTCTCGTAGAAGAGCGCGACGGCGGCGGCGAGCAGGAAGGTCACGATGGCGAGGTTCGCCGTGCCGGCGGGGCGCGAGACGAGATGGAACCGGAACTCGGCCCACGTGATTACGATAAAGAGCGCAACGGCCGGATAGAGGTTTCGCAGGCCCACGGGCCACTTGAGCTCGAGCCCCAGTATCTTGTCCTTCTTCCTCCATAAGGCGAGCCTCTGGAGCCAGTCGCCCACGGCCGCCCACGGGCAGACCATGCACCAGGCCTTCCCGATGAAGACGGCCGCCACCATGAGCCCCGTCCACCACACGGTCCAGGTGAGGACCGTCGCCAGGTTGGAGCCCGCGCGCTGGGCGCCGAAGAGACCGGCGGCGACGGCGACGAAGAAGACCGCCACCACCGGGAGCTGGAGGACGAACTGGAGCGGTCTGCGCTTGAGGAGGGTCAGCAGCAGCCGGCTCTTGAGGAGGTCCACGCGCCTTGAGGGCCCCGCGCCGTCAAGGGCGACGGCCGTCACGGCGGCGAGCAGAAACGCCATGGCGAGCTGGATGTACAAGTTCGTATAGGGGAGGAAGTGGCCCTGAGAGGTCATGAGACGTCAGTCATCGAAGGCGATGACCTTCACGGCAGGCGGGGTGGTGACACAGGCCTTGACGCAGAGGCCGCAGCCCGTGCACCTCTCGGGCACCACCTCCGGCCTCGACATGGCGTCGAGCCTTATGGCCTCGCCGGGGAAGGGACAGGCCGCCGCACAGCTCTCGCACATCACGCCGCGCCAGGCAAGACAGCTCTTCTCGTCGATGACGGCCTCGCCCATGGCCACATCCGCCCTCTCCACGGGCACGAGCGCCCCGGGCTCGCAGACCTCGATGCACGGAAGGTCCTCGCACAGCCTGCAGGGCTCGGTGGCCGGGTCTATGTAAGGCGTGCGCACGGCCACGCCGTAGCTCATGGGCGCAAGCCTTATGGCGCCGTGGGGACAGGCCTCCTTGCAGAGATCGCACTTGGTGCACAGGGCGATGAACGAGACCTCGTCCACCGCCCCGGGCGGACGCAGAAGCCCCGTCTTCACACCGTCTATCTTCTTCTCCACGGCCTCGGCAAAGGGCTTCACTATGGAGAATATGCCCTTCCTGAAGAAATCCTTCCTGCTTATCTCTTCTTCCATGAACAAGCCCGGCGCCTTCCCCCGCAATCGGGAAACTTTGATTACCCTGGGGGAAACTTTCTGAAGAAAGTTTCCCCCAGACCCCCTTCAAAGACTTTTAATACGACTTGGTTTCTCCCTGTTTTGCCAGGCAAAACAGGGAGAAACCAAGTCGCGTTAAAAGTCTTTGGAGGGAGTCTGAGGGAACCGTGGGTTTGCGACCCGTGGGTCTATGACCCTTTACAAAAAGGTTCCCTCAGTGCAATAAATCAGAGCTTCCTTAATTCCCTGCGGGATGACCCGCAGGGCGTTAAAGGTCTTTGAAGGGGGCCCCATGCCCGCACCGGCTGCCTCGGGGGGGCTGTGCCGGGGGGTCGGGCCGCAAAGGCGTAAAAAAATCCCGCCTGGCGCGGCCCGACCCCCCGGCACAGCCGAAGATCCGAACAACATGCGATGGGGCCATGGAGGGACCTGTCTGCAAAGGGGTCACAGCCCCCGGCGCCCTCGGAAGGGAGCGCCGCCTCAGCCGGCCGGAACGGTTACAGCGTCGTCCCCTCCCTTGCGTCGTTTCAGCACCACCACGGCCACGACGGCCGCCGCCAGGAGCGCGGCCGCGCCGACGAGCACCAGCGGCGAGCCGGGCTCGCCGACCGTAAGGGGAAACTCGGCCGACAGCTCCCCGCCGCCGTCGCCGGCGGGGAAGCTCACCATGAGCCTGAAGTGGCCCTCGGCTCCGAACTTGGCGAAGGTGAGATAGCGGTTCTCGAAGGGCTCGTCGAAGGCCCTTTCGAGGACCTCGCCGCTGTCGGTGAGCGAGTCCCTGATGACCCTCACGGTGAGCGGCCCCTGGTAGGGCGAGCCGTCGGCCTTGTTCTTGATCGTGACGACGGCCTTGACCCACCACCGGCCGTCGCTTTCGCGGTACTGGAAGCTCGAGTAGCTTATGAGGTATCCGCCCTGCTCGGCCTGGTACTCCTCGGTCGGGTTCTGGGGATAGGCGCCGCCTTCGCCGCTTGCCGGGTTTATGAGCGTGTCGTGGGCCGCACGGGCCGGTGGCGCTGGCGCCATGGTCGCTGCGAGCAGCAGCGCGGCCGCAAGGACGGCGCCCGCGGCGCCTAAGTGGTATCTGCCTCTCATTTGCCGCCTCCCACGGTTCCGATCCTGTAGTTTATGGTCTTCGCCGGACATGCCGATATGCAGCTTCCGCAGTTGTCGCAGCCCGTGCCGATGCGGTCGCGGTGCGGCTCGAGCGCCATGGTGCACTCCTCGGTGCATATCTCGCACCCCGGCGGACAGCCTTCCGCCACGCGCCTCACCCTGAGAAGCCGCAGGGGACTGAGAAGCGAGAAGAAGGCGCCGGCCGGACAGAGGTACCTGCACCATCCCCGCCGCGACACGAGGTCCACGGCGATGAAGAAGACGATGAAGAAGACGAGGAAGCTGAAGCCGCCGAAGAAGATGAGGTGGAATATCTCGAAGCTCACGGGGCCGTAGGGGAGCAGGAAGAGCAGCGCCGTGCCGCCGAAGAGAGCCGCCGCAACGCCCCCGGCGAGCACGAAGTAGCGGTAGCCGCCGTGGATGCGGTAGTCGGGCAGCTCGAGACCTAAGGCCCTCGAAAGGTATCGGCGCAGGTCGTCGACGAGCTCGAGAAGGGTGCCCATGGGACATATCCAGCCGCAGAAGGCCCGTCCGAAGACGACGATGAAGAGCAGGGGCAGCGCCATGGCCGCAAGGAGCCGCCAGTGGAAGTCCAGGGACGCGAGCATGACCACCAAGCCGGCCAGCGGGTCGGTGAGGTCCACGCCGAGGATGGAGAGCGACCATACGCCGCCCTTGTAGCGGTCGAGAGTCGGCAGCGTCTCCACGGGGTTGAAGGGCGGGTCCACCACGCGGTGGAGCGCCGTGTAGAGCCATGCGAGCACGACCCCCGAGTCCTCGGTGGCCACCTCCGTGAAGTCGCGCTGACTCTTCATCGAGAGGATCACGCCGTAGTTGCTCACAAAGGCTACGGCCGCGACCGACAGGAATATGGCGAGCTGCACGCTCCTTCTGACCTTCTGAAGCATCTATGCGCCTTTCCGCCCCGTCACGTCTACTCTCCCCCGAACGCCGGCGTGTCGTACTGCTCGTAAATCTTCGCCCTCGCCTCCTCGGCGGCCGGTATGACGCGGATGGCCTGGGGCACCTGGACGCATATCTTCTCGCAGAGGCCGCAGCCCACGCACTTGTCGGTCACCACCGGCCGGGCCGGTATCTCCAGCCTCAGCGCCACGTCGGGGAGCGGACATGCCTCGTAACAGAAGCCGCAGACGCGGTTGTTGTAGGAGTAGCATATGGTCTTGTCCACCACGGCGCGGCCCATCCGCACGTGGTCGACGATCTCGTCGATATCGTCTTCGATGGGCTCGAGGGCTCCGGTGGGACATATGTGGGTGCACTTCATGCAGAGGATGCAGCCCTGCTCCCTGGGCTTTATGTAGGGTGTGGCGAGGTTTACGAGTCCGCCGTCGATGCCGGCGAACTTTATGCACTTGTTGGGACAGATCTCGCCGCAGAGGAAGCAGCGCAGACACCGCGCGGCAAAACGCTCTTCGTCGAGGGCGCCCGGCGGCCGCAGGTACGCCCTGGCCCGCGTCTTGAGCCTGCCCGCAAAACCGCCGAAGAATGCAAAGGCCCCCGCCACAAGGGAGCCCTTGAGAAAGATCCTTCTGCTCAGCCTCTCAAGCATGTGCCGTCTCAATCAAAGGTGAAGCCGCGAGGCGCGCAGCCTGCCGCCGCCCCCGGCTCGATGCAACGGATACGGGCGCGCCCCGCGGCGCGCGCCCCCTGACGCCCCGTATCGGCCGCCGCCGGGACGTTCAGAAGAGGGGGTGAAAGGTCCTGCCCGTGTCGTAGGGTATCTGGTCGCCCAGTATCTTCCACCCGCCGTCCTCGAAGACGAGGTAGTGGACCGAGAACTTCCACGAATCGATGACCACCAGGTCATCGCCCGTCTCGCGGCGCATGGGCTTTCTCGGCTTTCCCATGAGCACCCCCTCGCACTTCATCTTGGCGAACCGCCCGGAGCGCTCGATATGGTAGATGGGGTGCTGAAGCTCCAGGTCCGAGAAGTTCTCGAGTATCTGCTTCCACTGCCTGCGCACGTCGTCGCGGTTGCGCCCCGAGTTGAGATACCTCTCGGAGAAGAAGGCGACGATATCGTCGGCCCTGCCCTTCTTGGCCGCCCTGATAATGGAGTCGAAGACCCCTTTGATGGCGCGGAAGTCCCTGGAGTTGCGCTTTACTATCCTGAAGGCCTCGGGATCGGGAACTTCCACGGGCTCGGCCGCCTCGACGACGGCCCCGAAAAAGAAAAGGACTCCGACAAACGCCGCCTGTAAGGCCGCCGCCTGCAAGGCCGCCGCCTGCAAGGCTCTCCTGACTTTCACCTGCTCCCCCTCCCTCTCCCCCGCGCGATTAACAAGAGGGCCGCCGTCCCCGGCGGCCCCGCGGTCAAGGAAGCTCCGGTTTATGAAATTCTGATTAATTACTCTGGGGGAAACTTTCTGTAGAAAGTTTCCCCCAGACCCCCTTCAAAGACTTTCAATACGAGTTGGTTTCCCCCTGTTGTGCCAGGCAAAACAGGAGGAAACCAACTCGCGTTAAAAGTTTTTGGAGGGAGTCTGAAGGGACCTTTTCTACAAGAAGGTTCCCTCAGCGCAATAAATCAGAGTTTCCTTTATTATTCCAGCGGAGGAAGCTTCCCGCAGAAGGGCCACAGGCCAGCGTCTCCCCCGCACCCATTCTAAAGACTTCTTACTTCGACGGGAGTCCCTGGAGAGCGTAGGGCCATGGCCCTTCCCCAGGGGCGGTCAAAGAGAGTCTCCTTGGCGTCATGGTAACACTCCGGCCTCAGAAATTCAATATGTCTATGTTCGAGGGCTGCCATCCGTCGTCGGCGTCGAGGTCGTCGCCGCCGCCGCTCTCCGTCTCTCCGTGGATCTCGTCGAGGGGGTTGTCGAGGTCCGATCTGGCCCGACTCTTGACCTTGCCGACCTCGAAGGAGGTGTGCTGTCCGGTCTCGTCGGCGCCGGAGAGGTCGGGGGCCGGCCGGTTCTCCCTTATGGCCTTCTCGATGGTCTCCTTCTCTTCCTGCGAGACGATGGCTATGGCCTTCTGGGGCACGGGGCATATCTCGAGACAGAGGCCGCAGCCCACGCAGTTCTCGGGGTGGATGGTCGGCGTGTTGAGCGTCGGGGCCTTGGGGTCCCCGGTCGTCACGGCCTTGCCCTTGTAGGGGCATATCTCGTAGCAGGCCCAGCAGAGGCTGACCTTTGTCCAGGCGTAGCAGACGCGCTTGTCGAGGATGGCTACCCCCATGTTGAGCTCCTCGCCCATCTTCATGCGCTCGAAGAGGTAGTCCGTCTCCGTGGGGAGCTTGGCCAGCGCGTCGGTGGGGCATATGTCGTTGCAGAGCATCTTCTCGCGCGAGAGGCAGAGGTCGCAGCCCGCCGAGGCCGCGATGATGTAGGGCGTGTCCGCGGCGTATCTCGACTCGCGTCCCGCCACCTTGATGGCCTGGATGGGACAGGCCTCGACACAGAGGTAGCACTTGATGCACTTGGAGAGGAAGTCCTCTTCGCCGCGCGCTCCGGGCGGCCTGAGATAGAACTCCTCCTCGCCGCCCTTCATCTCTATGATCTTGCTCGACTGCTGGTAGAGCGGCCTGTAGGTATAGGGGGAGCCGAGGTTGAAGAATATGGCGAAGGCGTTCACTCCGCCCGCCACGACGGCTCCGCTCAGGAGCTTTTTGAGGAAATCCCTTCTGTTCATCTCACGACTCGCTGCCGCCGCCCCGACGCCGGGACGGCTCTGCGCCCTCCTTTGCGGCCGCGCCAGGCAAGGTCAGGCTCACCTCGCCGACGGCCCCTTCCCGCCGCGCCGTGCGGGTCTTCACTCCCTGCTCACCACCTTGAGGCCCCGCTTCCCGGCGCCTCCCTCCGGCACGCCCCGGCCGCCGCCGCGGCCGCCTCGCTTCCAGGGTAGCGCAGCGCTGTAGGAGAGGCTC
>DRME01000070.1 GCA_011375175.1 Deltaproteobacteria bacterium
CCTGGGGGAAACTTTCTGTAGAAAGTTTCCCCCAGACCCCCTTCAAAGACTTTCAATACGAGTTGGTTTCCCCCTGTTTTGCTTGGCAAAACAGGGGGAAACCAACTCGCATTAAAAGTTTTTGGAGGGAGTCTGAGGGAACCTTTTTACAAAAAGGTTCCCTCAGTGCAGTAAATCAGAGATTTCCTTGAGGTCTTTTCAACAATCCCGCCGTTTCGGCGGCATGGCAACTGGTGAGGCTGTATGTCGCGATTCAGGAAGGCGTTGACGCTCTTTGACGACTATTACGACATGATGTCCGACAGGGTGCGCATGGAGGCCTACCGGCGCGCCATACGCAGGGCCGTGAGGCCGGGGGACGTGGTCTGCGACCTCGGCGCGGGACTGGGCATTCTTTCTTTCCTCGCGCTCCAGGCGGGCGCCTCGAAGGTCTACGCCATCGAGAAGATGGACTCCGTAAACCTCGCCAGGAGCGTGGCGGCGCTCAACGGCTTTGCCGACAGGATCGTCTTCATCAACGAGAACTCCAAGGACGTGGAGCTTCCGGAGAGGGTGGACGTGCTCGTATCCGAGACGCTCGGAAGCTTCGCCCTCGAGGAGAACACCCTCGATTTCACGGTCGACGCGAGAAGACGGTTTCTCAAGGAGGGGGGGCGCATGGTGCCCGAGAGCGTGCGGCTCTTTCTCGTGCCCGTGGAAGACGCGGAGGTCTACGGAAAGATGACCTTCTGGCGTGACGTCTGCGGCGTGGACTTCACGCCGGCGCGGCGCGAGCTCACCAGGAGGCTCATGATCGTGGACATAGCTGAGGAAAACTTCCTCGCCGCTCCCCTGCTCTACGACGCCATCGACCTGCGCACCGTCGATTGCGTCTCGGTCGAGAAGAGACTCACCTTCACCTTCGAGCGCCGCGGCGAGGTCCACGGCCTGGCGGGATGGTTCGACACGGTCCTCACCGACGACATAACCATCGACACCTCGCCGTCGTCGCCTCCGACCCACTGGCGCCAGGCCTTCTTCCCCATCGAGGAGCCCGTCGTGGTCGTCAGGGGCGATTACATGGAGGTCGACTTCCGCGTCGGTCCCAAGACGGACAGAAGCGACGACACCCTCATATCCTACGACTACTTCTGCTCGCAGCTCTCCCGCGAGTACAGGGAGAGGAACGTGGGCCGCAACGACCCCTGCCCCTGCGGAAGCGGGCTCAAGTTCAAGAAGTGCTGCGGCAGGTAGCTGCGCCGCCTGCGAAGCGGGAGCGACACGGCCGGCATGGAGGAAGAGCTGAGGAAGAGCGAAGGAACCGGGGGAAACGTGGGCCTGTGGCCCTTCTGCAGAAAGTCTCCCCCGGAATCTCCTCTCAGGCAGATTCGATCCGTATTTTCTCGAAGGGCAGCTTCCAGTCGTCGATGGAGGCGTTCATCTCCTTTTCTACTGTCAACTCCTGGAGCGGCGTGTCGTCGGCGAGGTAGCGGACCTCCGGGGCCGGCGGCAGCGCCCGCTCGGGCCTGAAGTAGACCTCCACGCCGTAGCCCACGGCGTGGACCAGGGCGCGCCCCTCGGCCACCGAGTCGAGCCTGGCGGCGCGGCGGTAGGGGTACTCGAGGAACTTGAAGAGGGCGTTGTTGCCGTGGCCTATGTAGTCGGCGTCCTCGGTGTCGAGGAAGTCGTCCCAGTCATAGCTGTGGCTGTCGAGAAAGCGGAAGATGCGCAGGAGCCATCCTTTCCGGGCGGCCATGGCCTTTACGAAGGAGAAGAGGTTCATAAGCCCCATGAAGCTGTACTTTGCGGCCAGGGCCCTTTCGCGGGGGTCCGCGTCCCTCGGGTGGTTGAGCCCCTCCATGGCGAGCTTGAAGTCGTCGGCCGGGATGTCGGCCCAGAGGTCGGCCTGCGAGGGAAGGGTGAAGCCGAAGAGCATGCCCTCCCTGGCCGTGCGCAGCGCCTGGCTCAGCAGAAGCGCTACGTCGTCGACGCCCAGCACGTTGAGTATGTTCACGCCGGTGATGTAGTCGAGCTCGCCCGTAGCGACGGGGTTTAAGTTGAGCATGTCGCCGCGCATGAAGTGGATGTTTTGCAGGCCCGCCGTCTTCCTGTTGTCCTCGATGAGGTCCCCGCTTATGTCCACGGCCAGCACCGTGCGCTCCGGTGAGTCGGCGGCGAGCAGGTACTTGGCGCTGCCGCAGCCGAGATCGAGCGTGACCGTTCCCTCGGGGATGCGCCTGTAGATGGACGAGCCCACGGCCTCGAGATAGGAGGGGTTGGTGCGAAGCTCGATGCCGTAGAGGTCTTCCTTGCGGTATATCCTGTACTTCTCGTTGAAGAAGGTCTTGCCATCGGCCTTTATGCACCGGAAGATGATGCGCCCCCCCACAAGACGCCTGTAGCGTGTGAACTCGTAGAGCCCGCCGTCCTCGAACTCTTCGAGGCGTTTTTCGTCGAGGTCCTCGAGCGTCGTCTTCTCGACCTCCCTGACCGTTGCGAGAACGTCGTCGAGGGCCTCCTCAAAGGATCTCCTTATCTCCTCGATGCGCTGGCTGTCCATGAAGCCGACCTCCTTAGGTGACTGCTGTAATCTGTTGCTCCCGCCGCCGGCAGGACGTGGCGGACCCGCGACCCCGCCTCCGACGATCCCCCCTCCCCAAGGTCCAGTATATATACCACTTCGGCCTCTTTTTTCCAATTCCTTTTTGCCTTGCCCGGTGGCGGTTATTCTGTTATAAATCTACATAGGGGAATATTCAGGGAAGCTCCGGCGGAAACTCTGAACTCTGATCGATTGCCCCCAGGAGATTCCTGAAAAGGCCCGTGACCTCCGCGACCTCCCCGCAAGAATTTTCAATGCCGTTCGGGCTGCCCCTCTTTCACAAAAAACGAAACAGGGGCAGCCCGAACGCATTAAAAGTCCTTGAAGGGACGGGGGGAAACTTTCAGAAGGAATATCTGATTTATTACACCGGGGGAAACTTTCTGTAGAAAGTTTCCCCCGGACCCCCTTCAAAGACTTTCAATACGAGTTGGTTTCCCCCTGTTTTGCCTGGCAAAACAGGGGGAAACCAACTCGCATTAAAAGTTTTTGGAGGGAGTCTGAGGGAACCTTTTTACA
>DRME01000071.1 GCA_011375175.1 Deltaproteobacteria bacterium
GGCATTTGAACCTGCCGTCGGACAGTTGCCAAGCCCACGTATAAGAGCACTTAGGACAACTTCTCATGACCAGAACATTCTACATGATCTGGTCCGATTTGGTTAGGTATTACCTTTGTAAAAGGGTCACAGACCCCCGGTTCCCCCAGAGTAATTGAAAGCGGTCCGGGGGGGGTGGGTCTGCGGCCCTTCTTCGGAAAGTCTCCCCGGAAGGGCCCGAATCGGAGTCTTACTCAAACGATACCGCAAGGAGGATGCGAGGACGAGATGGTTGAGAAGCTTAAGGAGGCCATACGCGACGTACCGGACTTCCCGAAAAAGGGTATACTCTTCAAGGACATAACCACGCTGTGCAAGGATCCGCTCTCGTTCCAGCGGATGGTGGATCTTCTTGGCCACCGCTACGTGGGCAAGGGTATAGAGCTTGTGGTGGGCATCGAGGCGAGGGGTTTTGTCGTGGGCTCGGCCCTCGCCTACAAGCTCGGCGCCGGCGTCGTCCTCGTGCGAAAGCCCGGCAAGCTCCCCCACAAGACGCACCGGGCCGCATACACGCTCGAGTACGGCGAGGACTCGCTCGAAATTCACCAGGACGCCATCGGCAAGGGCCAGCGCGTGCTCGTCGTCGACGACCTGCTGGCCACGGGCGGCACGGCCGCGGCCGTGGTTGAGCTTGTCGAGAAGTGCGGAGGCGAGATCCACGAGTGCGCCTTCGTCATAGAGCTCACCGACCTCAAGGGCGGGGAGAAACTCGCGCCCCACCCCTACTTCTCGCTGCTCCAGTTCTGAGGAATAGCGTTTGACCGTAGCGCCGGCCCTGAAAAGACTCATCCTGGGCGTGCTGCTGCTCGTGCTCGGCGCCGCCCTCTTCGTCGCCACCGCCATAGCGATCTTTCCGGCGCGCCTGGTGGAGGAATGGGTCAAGGAGGCTGCCGCCGCAAGGACCGGCCTCACCATCGACAGCGACCCCTTCCACAGAAGCCCGCCCCTCGGCATCGGCGCCACAAGGCTCGCCATAAGGCGCGGCGACGCCGAGCTCTTCACCATCGACAGACTCAGCGTCAGGCTCCTGCCCCTCTCCCTGCTCTCGGGCGCAGCCGCGGCGGCCGTCGAGGGCTACGCCGCAGGCGGCGCCATAGGCGGTACGGTATCGCTGCGTCCCGGCGGCCTCGCCGCGGACCTCGCCATAAGCGGCCTCGACCTCCACGCCGTCGGCGCCGCAAGGGCCGCCGGCATCGAGCTCGGCGGAAAGGCGGATGGAGCGATAGATGTCTCCATAGGGGCCGACGGCTGCCCCTCCGGGACCGTGACGCTCGACATCGACGGCCTCGACGTGAAGGGACTCGATATCGCCGGCTTCGCTCTCCCGCTGAGCGATGTGGAGAGCGCGGGGCTGCGGGGCTTCTTCGAGGAGGGGTGCAGGTTCGTGGTCGAGGGCCTGTGGCTCGAGCAGCGGGACCTCTCGGCGAGGGTGGAAGGCGTTGTGACCATAAGACGGCCCTATGTCGACAGTCCCGTCTCTCTCACGCTTGAGCTGACGCCCAGGGGCGCGCTTGTCGAGAACGGCGGGCTCGCCCTGCTGCTCGGCCTCTACCGCAAGTCGGCAAACTTCTACTCCATCCCCATAGGAGGCACCATAGGCCGCCCGGTGGTGGGAGGACGATGACCGGTCCGAGACGGGAAAGTCTCCCCAAGTGAAGTGGCTCGGAGCTTGCCATGGATTGTGAGCGCACCGTCACCGCCTCGGCGCAAGGGAAGCGAGCCAGACGAGAACGGGCAGGAACTCGAGCCTGCCCGCCCACATGAGAAAGATGAGAACGCCCTTGAGCGCCGGCGGCAGCTGCGGCGAGACTATCCCCGACGACAGCCCCACGGTTCCCGCCGCGCTCGTCACCTCGAAGAACGCCGCCGACGGCTCGAAGCCCGCCGCCACGAAGACGACGGCCGAGATCACGATGAAGAAGGCGTAGAGCGCCGTCACGTGGAAGACGGAGGCCGTCTGGCGGGCCGCCCGCTCCTGTTTGCCGGGCATCACCACCTCGGCCGGATACTGCTCGTACCTGAGGCGCTCTGCTATGCTGCGGACGATCCAGCCCAGGCGCACGAGCTTTATGCCCCCCGAGGTGGAGCCCATGGAGCCGCCGACGAACATCGCCGCCGTGAGCACCGTCACGCCGAGGGGGCCGAAGGCCGCCGGCTCCATCCTCTGGTACCCTGTGGTCGTCTGGGCCGAGAACGTTATGAAGAGCGACTCCCAGAATCCCGCCCCTGAGCCCGCGGCGATGAGGGCCGCGCAGGCGAGCGCAAGGCCGACGAGCAAGAGCACCTGCCTGTCCGAGGCCACGGCAAGGAGCACGGCGGCAGCCGGAGCGCGCCCCCCTCTTCCGGCCGCCCAGGCGCGGCCGTAGAGGATGAAGTTCACGGCGCCGAGGCACATTATGAGCGTCAACGCTGCGGCCGCCCCGTCCCCCAGCTCCCCTGCGCCGCCGGCGTGGACGGCGAACCCGCCGGTGGACACGCCGGCCATGGTATAGCAGAGGGCGTTGAAGAGACCGGCGCCGCAGGCGAGAAGCAGGGCCGTCGAGACGGCCGTGACGGCCAGGTAGGTGAAGACCACGGTCTGCACGTGGGTGGCTATCCTCGGAAAGATCTTTTCGCCCTCCTTGACTTCATCCTTGAGGAGCATGAGGGCCGGCCTGCCCGAGACGAGCAGCAGGCTCACCGTCACGGCCACGAACCCCATGCCGCCGATCCACTGGCTCAGGGCCCTGTGGAAGAGTATGGACGCCGGCGCCGTCTCCACGTCGAGGAGGGTGAAGCCCGTCGTGGTAAAGCCGCTCATGGACTCGAACCAGGCATCGAGCACGGGCATGGAGGAGAGGAATACAAAGGGCGGAGCGCCGGCGACACTGGCAAGCAGAAAGGATAGGGAGGCCGTGGCGGCGGCGTCGAGGGCCGTGACCTCCCGTTCCGGGACGGAGCTGTAGAGCCGGCGGCCGAGGACGGCGAAGAGGACGCCACAGCCGGCGTAGAAGAGGGCGGACGACTCGCCGGCGAAGAGGGCCGCGAGAGAGGTGGTCCCGTAGGCCGCCGCCATCACCATGAGGACGCCGCCGAGGTACTTGAAGACGACCCTGTAACGTACTCTGTCCATCTTGTCGCCGGGGTAGAGGCGGCCCCGCCCTTCCTCCGCAAAGCTCCCTTCCCCACCTTTTCGCCGTGGCCGGCAGCGGCGGCCGGCTCATCTTCCCGTCTGTATCTTCACCTCCCGCCACACGTAGTCAAATCCCGTGTAGACCGTGAAGGCCGCCGTCACGGCGACGAGGGCGCGGTAGAGGAGGTCCGGGGCGCCCGCGGTCATCATGGCGTATACGACCGTCGATATCTGCAATACCGTAGTGACCTTTCCGGCCATGGAGGGGACGATCCTCACGACCCTGCCCGCGAGCTCGAGCCACTTTATGCCCACCATTATCACGATGTCGCGCAGGATGACGAGGGCGCAGAGCCAGGCCGGTATCATGTCCTTGGCCGCAAGGGCCACGAAGGCCGAGACGAGCAGCATCTTGTCGGCTATGGGGTCCATGTAGGCCCCGAGGTCGGTCTTCTGGCCGAAGGTCCTGGCGATGAAGCCGTCGAGCGCGTCGGTCAGCCCCGCCGCGGCGAAGACAACGAGGGCCGTCCAGGTCCTCTCTTCCACCACCAGGTAGATGAAGACCGGAACGAGCAGCATCCTCAGCAGCGTAAGCAGGTTCGGTATGTTGAGAACCCTCAGCGGAGCCATTCGAAGTAGGTCCTCTCTGGCTTGTGCTCCTTTCTCTCAAGGAGGGTGGTGAAGGCCATGTCGACGATCCGCTGCACCCGCGGCTCGAAGGTGCCGAGGATGGCGATCTCCATCGTCTCCCTGTCGAACGTCAGGTCCCACTCCTTGGTCTCGTAGGAGGCGCTCCAGAGAAGCCCGCCGTCTTTCGAGTAGAGCTCGAAGGAGGTGCGCAGCGTAAGTGAACCGTATATGGCGAGCATGGACTTGTCCCACTCGTCGATGACCACGCGCATAAAGGCCTCCGTACCGAGAAGCCGGCACTTGCCGGCCGGGTCGAGCTCGTCGAAGCGGCTTCGGCCGTAGGCGGCGATGGCGGCGTCCGTCTCGTCGGCCGCCGCCGCGGCGTAGGACATGGAGCGCAGCTTCTGTATCGTCACCTCACGGAAGAGGACGGCGGCGGCGGGGTTCCGCTCTCGCACGGCGTGGCCCCACTCGACGGGGAGCACGGCCACCGAGGCCGGGGCCAGTGCGCCGTAGTGCTCGACGATGGTGTACTCCACGGGGTTTGCGCAGCCCCAGAGGGCCGCCGCGAGTATGACGGCGAGTGCCGATCTTGCTGTGCTGCTCTTCACCTCGAAAGGGCTCCCTTCCACATATACACGACCCGCAGGTACGGGGGCGGCCCTACTTCTCCGCGGCCCTGCCCGCGGCCTTGAGCACCACCCTGTCGGGGGAGGAGGGGACGAGGAAGTACCCCGGACCGACCGCCTCGGCGAGCGCTTCCTTGAACTTGTAGACGTTTCCCTTGACAACGGCGCCGACCGTTATCCTTCCGGGATAGAAGGAGCGGTACGAGAGGTCGGTCACCATGTCGAGACGCCATATGAGCTCCCGTATCCTCTCGTACTCGCGGTAGTCCCGCACGTCGAGCAGCACGATCTCCATGTCCGTGGACTTCTCCTTCTTTATGGACGTCATGGCCCGCACGTCCTTCTTGAGCCTGCCCACGTCGATCTTGGCCTCTATCCAGATGTGATAGCGCTCCACCCCCTCGGTGCCCGGTCCGTCGCGCACGGGGTCCACCACCGGCGAGGCGCCGTCGAGGTGGGTTATCCATCCCCTGGAGAGGATGCGGTAGTTGATGATGTAGTCGCTCACGTCGGCGTAGACGGTGCTCTCCAGTATCTTCGCGTAGGTGGCGATGGTCTCGGGCTTCATGAATGTGTCGAGCCCGGCCTTGACCGCCTTTTTCAGTGCGTCGTCGAGGGCGTACATCCTCGTCTTCGATTCGTCGGCGAGCCGCTCGTGCGAGCCTTCGGCCCTTATCTCCATCACCGACTGGGCCTTGGCGGACGGCGACGGCAGGGCTGCGAGCACGAGGGCGGCCGCCGCCGCTGCAAGCTCTCTCTTCATGTCCCGAGGTGTCTCCTTACTTCGTTCATGATCGCGGCCTTCCCGTCCGGCGGCAGCCGCACCGCGCCGCGCTCCCGCCTGAACCACGTGATCTGGCGGCGCGCATAGGCCTTGGTGTTCCTCTTTATGAGCGTCTTCGTCTCCTCGATGCCCGCCCCTCCGGCGAGGTGTTCGATCACTTCCTTATATCCCAGACTGCGCAGCGCTTTCAAGTCGGCGCTGTAGCCGGCCTCCAGCAGCGCCCTGGCCTCGTCGACCAGCCCCTCGGCGATCATCCGCTCCACCCTGTCGTCTATGGCCTGGTAGAGGGCCCGGCGTTCGGGCTCCACGACGATAGTGAGGGCGTCGAAGCGGGAGGCGGCGAAGCGGTGGCTTCGCTGGAGCCGCGAGATCGGGGTGCCCGTGAGGCTGTAGACCTCGAGGGCCCGTACCACCCTCCTTACGTTGTTGGGGTGTATGCGCGAGGCCGCCTCCGGGTCGACCCTCCCGAGCATGGCGTGGAGCGCTTCCGGCCCCTCGCTCTTCGCCACCAGCTCAAGACGCTCCCGAAGCCCCCGGTCCCCGGGCGGAGCCGCCGCCAGACCGCCGAGAAGGGCCCTTATGTAGAGGCCCGTGCCGCCCACCACAAAGGGGACCGCGCCGCGCGAGGCGATCTCCTCGACCGCGGCGCCTGCCTGCGCGGCGTAGCGGGCCGCGTCATAGGACTCGTCTGGGTCGGCCACGTCGATCATGTGGTGGCGCACCTCGGCCCTTTGCTCCGCCGTGGGCTTTGCCGTGCCGATGTCCAGGCGGCGGTAGACCTGCACCGAGTCGGCGCCGACAATCTCGCCGCCCACCAGCCCGGCGAGCTCCACGGCGAGGGCCGTCTTGCCCGACGCCGTGGGGCCCGCTATGACGACTATCTTCGGTCTCCGCTCCATCCGTCATCAAGGGGAGGAACCTTTTGCGGCGCCGTCCCGCCCGCCGCGGGGTCAGGCCCCCCTGAGTTCGATGAGCGTCAGCTCGGGCGGACAGTTTATGCGCACCGGCGCCATCACAACTCCGAGACCCCGCGAGACGTAGACCTGCGTGCGGCCGGTGCGGACCAGTCCGCCCCTGTACTTCTGGCCGTAGCGCGAGTAGGTGACCGGCGCGAATCCGAAGGGCAGGCGCACCTGCCCTCCGTGGGTGTGGCCCGAGAGGACGAGGTCCACCCTCGGCTCTTCTCCCAGCGCCTCGGCGTAGTCGGGGTTGTGGGAGAGGAGGATGCGCGGCGTAGTGCTCTCCACGCCATCGAGCGCCGCCGCCGCGTCGGGCCTTCCCTCGTAGAGGTCTTCCACGCCGGCAACGCACAGCGGCGCCCCCGCGCGCTCCACCAGGGCGTGCGAGTTTTCGAGCACCCTTATGCCCGCGCCGGCGAGCCCCTCCCTCACGCCGCCGGCGTCCACCCAGTGGTCGTGGTTGCCGAGCACGGCGAAGACGCCGAGGGGGGCGCGCAGCCGCGCAAGGCTTGCGGCCGCCGGGGCGATGTACTCAGGCGAGCGCGATACGAAGTCGCCCGTCAGCGCCGCCACGTCGGCGCCGAGGCCGTTGGCCGCGGCGACGGCCCTGTCCAGCATCCCGATGCCCACCATGGGGCCGTGGTGGGTGTCGGTGAGAAGGCAGATCCTCAGTCCCTCGAGCTGCGGTGCGAGGTCCTCGATAGTGACCTCGACACGCTCGACGACGATGCGCGATCTCCAGAGGAAGAGCCCGTCCGCGGCCAGGGCCGAGGCGCCGAGCCAGAGCCCGCCCTTGAGAAAGGCCCTTCGCGTGAGCACCCCGCCGCTCATCTCCTGAAGAAGGCGTCCACCTCGGCCCTGGTGAAGCGTCTCACCACCGGCCTTCCGTGGGGACAGTGGCCCGAGAGGTCAGTGACGGCCAGGTCGCGCAGGAGAGCCCTCGCGCCCTCGGCCGTGACGGTCCCGGCTCCCCGGACCACGCTGTGGCATGCCGCTCTCATGAGGACCGACTCCACGGCGGCCTCGGCCCGGGCGCTGCCGCCGGCGGCGGCGAGCTCGACGGCCATGTCCCTCACCAGGGCGGCGCAGTCCCTCTCGGCAAGCAGGGCCGGAACGGCCTTGAGGATGAAGCTCTCGCCTCCAGAGAGGGAGGGGCCGAAGGGTTCGATGACGAAGCCGAGCCTGTCGAGGGTCTCCGAGGCGGCGACGAGGGCGTCGCGCTCCTGCGCCGTCGTCTCTATGCGCTGGGGAAGCAGCAGCATCTGGGCCTTGACCGCGCCCTCGCGCAGGGACCTGCGAAGCCGCTCGAAGGCCACGCGCTCGGCTGCGCCGTGGCGGTCGATGATATAGAAGGCGTCGGAGCGCTGGGTGACGATGAACTCGCCCCAGAGATCCCCCCGGAACTCCATCTCCAGGAACTCGGCGTTTACGACCTCGCCTTGCGGGCCGCCCGTCGCAACGAGGGGAAGGCCGGGCTTGCGACTCTCCACGGCGCCGCCGCCGGGCGGAGGCGGAGGCGCCGCCCACCTCCCGGCCGCGCGGTAGGAGCTCCTCGTCTCCCACGCCCTTGTCCTCTCCGAAGGCGCGGCGGGGAGTACCCCCCCGCCGCCGCCCCC
>DRME01000072.1 GCA_011375175.1 Deltaproteobacteria bacterium
GCCGGCCGTCACGAAGACGCCCTTTTCGCCGAGGCTTCGCACCACGGCGAGCGTCTTGTTCCACATGCCGTCGAGCACCAGTACGCGCAGGCGGCCGTGTCGCTCCTTACGCCCCATGGGCAGCCGCCCCCGCCGAAGCCTTCCTCACGCTCTGCCTGAAGCCTATGTTCATGGGCCAGAAGAAGTTTTTCTTCGTCGTCGCCCCCCAGAGCCTCCTGACTATGGAGGAAAGGGAGTATGCCTCGCGCAGAGCCGAGCGGTAACCTTCGAGGAGCCGCTCGGGGGTGAGTCTGCCGGGCCTGAAGACGACGGTGTTGGTCGTGTAGTTCGACCAGTCGCGGTCGATGATGCGCCCCTCGGCGTCGAGCCTTTCGTATAGGGCCGTGCCCGGAAAGGGGGTGAGTATGGACATGTAGCATATGTCGAGCCTTGCCCTGAGCACGAACTCGAGCGTTCTGTCGAAGACCCCCTCGTCGTCGCCGTCGAGGCCGAAGACGAAGGCCCCGTCGACACCTATGCCGTGGTCGTGGAAGCGTCTCACCACGTCGATGTAGGCCTCGGGGTGGTTGAAGCTCTTGCCCACGCGCCTTAGGTTCTCCTCGGAGAGGGTCTCGAAGCCCACGAGAAGGCCCATGCAGCCGCTCTTCTGCATGAGCCTCAGTATCTCGGGATCGCGCGCGGCGTTGACCGAGGCCTGGCCGAGCCACTTGAGGTTGAAGTCCGCTATGCGCTCGAAGAAGGCGCGGGCGTAGCGGCGGTTGCCGACTATGTTGTCGTCCACGAAGAAGACGACGTTTCTGAGGATGAAGCGGCCCTCGAAGGGTTTGAGCGAGGCGATCTCGGCGGCCACCTCTTCAAGCGGCCTCGTGCGGAACGTGGCGCCGAAGGAGTTGGTCACCGAGCAGAACTCGCAGTCGTGGGGACAGCCCCTCGCGGTCTCCACGAAGTGGACCGGCAGGTAGCGCTTGCCCTCGTAGAGCGACCAGTCCACGGGGGGGAGCCCCTCGAGCGCGGGGTAGGAGTCGTGGCGGTATATCCTGCGCAGGGTCCCCCGCTCCAGGTCCGAGAGCAGGCGCGGCCACAGCCCCTCGGCCTCGCCGACCACCACGGCGTCGCAGTGGGAGAGCGCCTCATCGGGCATCTTCGACGGGTGCATCCCCCCCATCACGACCGGTATGCCGCGCTCCCTGAAGGCGTCGGCTATCTCGTAGCCCCGCTTCACGGCGGGCGTCATGGCCGTTATGCCCACGAGGTCGGCGTCGGCCCCCGGGTCCAGCGCCTCCACCTTCTCGTCCACTATGGTCACGTCCCACTCCCGCGGTGTCAGGGCCGCCACCTTGAGAAGCCCCAGGGTCGGGAGCCTGAAGAAGAAGTCCTCGCCCATGATGCCGCCCTTGACGACCGGCGAGACGAGAAGGAGTCTTTTGCCGCGGCAGCCCTTCTTCAAACGGTTTCCGTTGAGCCCCCGCCCCCTTTCTCCGCGCGAGACAGGCGGAGCCGCGGGGCGCTGAAGGCCTCGGGATGGGACGGGGCGCGGACCTTCTTGCGGGGGGCTCCCCGGCCAGGCGCAACGGGCGTTATCGGCGTCTCTTGTCATGGGAGTTCGCGGCTGCCTGCGGTTTGGAGAGCCTCTTGACCACGTGGGGCAGCGCGCCGAGGGCCGCTACGGCGGCCGTGGCGTAGAGGAGGCTGTAGCCCCGCATCATTGTAACCGAATGGCCGAAGTAAGTAAAGACGAAGCTTACCGGACCCAGCGCCGCGAGGCTCGCCAGGTAGAAGTCGCGGAAGCGGACCGGCGAGAGGCCGGCGGCGTAGCTCACGAGGTCCCACGGTATGTTCATGAGCCGCAGCATGAGGGTCGTTGAAAAACCCTTCTCTCTCCACCGCTCGTCCATGCGCCGCACCAGGGCCTTTCGCCCCAGGTGTTTCGTAACGGCCTCGCGCAGCACGATGCGGGCCGCGTAGAAGCCCACGACCGTCGAGGCCATACCCCCGAGGGCCACGTAGAGCGTGCCCATAAGAGGGCCGAAGAGCGCGCCCGCCACGACGGTCAGTCCCAGGGATGGGACGAAGAAGAGCAGCGGCTTCACGGCGCACAGCCCGATGAAGACGAGGGGCGCGACGGCCCCCTGTCTCTCGACGAAGGCCCTTACCGAGGCGGCGTCCAGGCCCGGAAGGTTCAGGGCTACCGCCAGGGCCGCGCCGACGGCCGCCGTCGATGCCAGGAGTTTCAGGGGACCGGCCCCGGCGCCGCGGCCCCACTGCGCCGAGTCCCGAGCTTCGCCGCGGCTGTCCCCGCACGCCCAGGCGCTCCTTTCAGTAGAACTCATCTTCCTCACCGGTGAGGACCGCCACGCCCTCGGGCGGCGTGAAGGTGAAGGCGTCGGCCGGGAGAGGGGGGTTGAGCCGCACGTCGAAGAGCTCGGTCCTGGTGAGCGCCCCGCCCCTGCCCCGCAGCTCGATGAGCCGCGGCGCGCCGTCGCCGCCGTAGCGTATGCACAGGGACTCGACGAACCGGCCGGCGAGCGCGCTCTTCGGCCTCAGCGAAAGGTCGCTGTATGCGCCGCCGTCGCGGACGGTCACGACGAACCTCTCTTCCAGGGCGCCGAGCGAGTGCGTCGCCCTGGAGAAGAACTCCATGGCGGTGCGCACGCCGGGGTCGTCCGCCACGGCCCGCTTGCGGACCACGCCCTCCCCGGGGCTGTAGACCCAGAGGGTCCGGCCGTCCGAGACGACCACGAGCCTTTCGGGCTCCGTCACCTCCCAGCGCATGAGACCGGGACGGCCGAGAAGGAGCGAGCCGCCGGAGCGTATCTCCCCTTTCAGCAGGACCGTGCGTTTGTACTGGCGGAACGACGCGGAGAGCGTCTCCACGGCCCCGGCGAGCCCCTGGAGCCGCTCGAGCTCGGCGGCCCGGCGCTCTCCCTCGAGCACTGGGCCTTCGCAGGGGCCGGGAGCCAGGCCATCGCCGCCGGCGTGGGCGGAGAGGGCCGTCGCCGCGGCGAACCCCATCGCGGCGAACCACACTGCGGCTAACCCCATCGCGGCGAGCCCCATGGAACGCAGCCCCCCACGCAGCCCCCCACGCAGTTCCGCCCCACGCAGCCCCGCCCCGGCGGCCACCGGCGCTTCCTCTACGTCCGCCCGCCGGCGGCCTCGGCCCAGGCGCGCTCGACCTTGCGCCTGAAGGTGTGCCCGGAGTTGTAGGTGCAGAAGGGGTATAGCCTGCCGTTGGACGCCGAGTAGTGGACGGCGCAGCGGCGCACCCGCTCTATCGAGTAGTTGTAGTTGTCCATGAAGTGCATTCCGAGGATGAAGAAGGTCTTGTAGGTGTGGCCTTTGTGGGCCTCGTCCCACGAGTATTTCTTGTCGGTGTAGCCGTCGAGGGTGCGGAGGAACTTCCTGAACGTCAGCCCCTCCGGGGCCCTGTCGCCGTGAAAGTGTTTCTTGAGGATCGAGAGGAGCTTGAGGTCCGAGAAGAGCCTGAACCTGCGTTTCGACGCCCTGGCCGCAAGGGCGTCGATGTCGGCCAGGGCCTTCTTGTAGTCGAGAAAGCGCGTCACCGGCACGGCGCGCCGCCGGCGGTCCACGAAGAGGAGCGTGCCTATGACGCAGTGGTGGTGGCATGTGTGGTTTGTGAGGTCCCGGCCCGTGAGCGCCATGCCGAGCTTTACGAAGGGGGTAGCCGAGCTCACGGGGAACCAGTCGGTCCTCGGGTCGGTCAGTCCCGTCTGGAGGCTCACGTCCCTTGCCATGTCGCCCAGCGTGTAACGCTTTTCCAGGCGCTCGGCCTCGGGGTAGCGGCCCGTGAAGACGACGGGCTGGATCGAGATGCCCGTCACCACGTCGAGGTTCTCGAAGGCGAGCCTCAGGAGAGGTCCTATCTGGCCGTCGTTTACGCCCCTGACGATGGTGGGCACGAAGATTATGCGAAGCCCGGCCGCTCTCGCCCCCTCGATGGCGGCGAGTTTCCTGTCGAAGAGCCCGCGCCCCCGGATCTTCTCGTAGACGGCGTCGTCGGTGCCGTCGATCTGGAGATAGAGGTACTGGAGGCCCGCCTCCCTTGCCGCCGCGGCGAAGCCTTTGTCCGCGAAGCGCAGCCCGTTTGTGGCGCACTGGATGTGCGTGAAGCCGAGCTCGCGCGTCTTCCTTACGATGTCCATGAATCTGGGGTGCACCGTCGGCTCGCCGCCCGTGTACTGGACCGTCGCCGCCGGCGCGGGCCGCTGGGCGCGGAGCCTCTCGAGCATGCAGACGATCTCCTCGTAGGAGGGCTCGTAGGGATTGGTGTTCGAGTCGGCGAAGCAGACGTTGCAGCTCAGGTTGCAGCGGGCCGTGAGGTCCACGTTGGCGAGCGAGGTGTGGGTGGTGTGCATGTTGCAGATGCCGCACGACGAGGGACACCGCGCGGCGCCGCGAACCTGCGGGTTTTCAAGGCCCCGGCCGTCGCCGAAGTGCCAGTCCTCGAGCTCGAGGTAGAGCTCGGCGTCGGAGAAGACGAGGTCCCGGAACGTGCCGTGGTCGGGACAGGTCTTGGCGGACATGACGCGGCCGTCTTCGACGAAGTAGCGCGCCCTGACCACCTTCAGGCACTCGGGGCATATGGAGTCCACCGTCTTGGGCAGCCCCCTTGTGAGCGGCGGGATGGGCGAGCCCGACAGCGTGCAGGCCACCCCCCCTGCGACAGTCTCCTCTGCGGGATGGATCGATTCGAGCATGGCAGTCTCCTTGGTTAGACGCCTTTATCAAGCCCGCTGATCTTATTAAAAAATACCCAGCTTGGCAAGGAAAAACATGGAACCGGCGCCGTCGCTTCGGGCCTTCGGACGGGAGGACTCAAGTTGCGGCCCTCACGATGCGATAAGCTTATATAATTGCCCTGAGGGAACCTTTTTGAAAAAAGGTTCCCTCAGACTCCCTCCAAAAACTTTCGACGCGAGTTGGTTTCCCCCTGTTTTGCCTGGCAAAACAGGGGGAAACCAACTCGTATCGAAAGTCTTTGAAGGGGGTCTGGGGGAAACTTTCTACAGAAAGTTTCCCCCAGAGCAATTAAAGGGGGCGTCCTGCCCGTGCCGGCCGTCTCGGGGGGGCTGTACCGGGGGGTTCGGGCCGCAAAGGCGTAAAAATCCCGCCTGGCGCGGGCCGAACCCCCGGTACAGCCGAACATCCGAATAACATACGATGGGTCCGGGAGAAATGCGGGCCTGTGGCCCTTTTTCAGAAAGTCTCTCCCGGTGAAACAAATCAGAGCTTCCTATTGATAATCATCGTCCGATATGGTAAGTAGCCTCCTGGCTCGCCGCCGTGGTGGGGAGGTGGGATGGTGTGCCTGAGTCTTTGAAGGGGGCGTCGTATGCCCGCGGCGGTTGCCTCGGGGAGGCCGTACCGGGGTTCGGGCCGCAAAGGCGTAAAGATCCCGCCTGGCGCGGGCCGAACCCCGGTACGGCCGAAGAACCGAGGCACGGACGCCTCAATCGGGGGAGGGCCGCTCCAGCGAGGCGTTTTTTTGTGCCCGCGGCAGGCGGGGCATCCGTATCGAGTTGGCAGGTGGAATATGAGACGTCTTGTTCCGGCGTGGGCCGTGCTCTCTCTGGCGGCCGTTGTGCTGCTCTCCTGCGAGGCTGTGCCGCTTGGCGGGAGGGGCTCCTTCGACCCGGCGGCATCGAGGCTGCTCCTCTACATCCACTCCACGTCGCCGTCGCCGCCGGAAGTGGCCTTCACCATAGAGTCCATAGAGATAGAGTCGGCCGACGGTGAGTGGGGGACCCTCGTCGACAGGACGATAGACGTCGACTCCAGGGTGCTTGCGGCCGGTCAGCGTTTCCTTGGCGAGAGCTTCGTAAGGCCGGGCGCCTACAAGGCCGTGAGGCTCGTTGTGAGCCGGGCCTCCACGGGGGGCGAGGGCGAGAGGGTGAGCCTTGCGCTGCCCGAGCCCGAGGGCACCGTCGTCTTCACAAGGCAGCTCAAGCTCGAGCGCGGCGAGAGCACGGTCCTCTCCTTTGCCTGGGACGCCGACAGGTCGATTGAAAAGGGGTACCGCTTCTCGCCCGACATCGCCATGGAGGTCCAGGTCCACTCGGCCCGGGGGCTTCTGCTCTTCGTCTCCAACAGCGGCTCCAACTACCTTTCCATCATAGACCGCAGCCTCGAAAGGGTGGTCGGCGCCGTGACGGTGGGCTCGCGGCCCATGGGCATGGCCCTCAACGAGACGGCCAACCGTATCTACGTCGTGGGCCGCGGCTCCGGCGAGATCACCGTCGTCGACGCCGTCCACCTCCAGGTGCTCGACAGGATCGTCCTCACCACCGGCGTGGATCCCACGGACATAGCCTTCATGCCGGAGAGGGAGGGCGCGGCCGACGGGAAGCTCTACATCGTCAACCGCATCAGCAACGACGTGACCGTCGTGAGCACAACCGCAAGGCGCGTCATCGGCGTCATCCCCGTGGGCATGAGGCCCGCCTTCATAGCATCGGACCCGGAGCGCCGCGAGCTCTACGTGGTCAACGAGAGGTCCAACGACCTGCACATCATAAGCGCCGTCGACGACCGCGTGGTGGCCGTCGTGCCCGTCGACCAGAACCCCGGCGGGGTGGCGGTCAAGGACGGCTCGGTCTACGTCTTCTGCGAGGGCGCCAACAGGATAAACATAGTCTCGCCGTCGCAGCGCAAGGTGGTGAGCACGTTCACCGTCGTGGACCCGCCGCGACGGGGCGCAGTCGGCTTCGGCGGCAGGCTCTTCGTGGCCAACACGGCGGTCGATACCCTGACCTTCTTCAACACGCTCAACGTCCCCACCAGGACCATACCGGCAGGCCCCGGCCCCATCGCCTTCGCCGGCGACGAGCGCCGCAACCGCCTCTATATCTCCAACTTCAACGGCGACACCGTCTCCGTGGCCGACCCCTTCGCCGAAAGGCTCTTGAAGGAGCTTCGCGTCGGGGAAAATCCTTACGGGCTTCTCATCTTAGACAGGTGACATGAGACGATCTCCCCTGGCAAAGCTCCTTGTGTCGCTGCCCTTGGCGGCGCTGTGGCTGTGGCCCCTTTCGGGCCGGGCCATGGCCGACGTCTACGCCCAGGCGGACCTCAACTACCAGAAGTCCAGGACCCGCAGCGCGACCCTCGACACCGAGCAGGTCCGCCTGGTCCAGGGCTACACCCTCGGCTTCAGCCGGGACCTGACAAGGACCATAAGGCTCGCCGCCGACGTGCGGCTCACCGTCTCGGATGTGGACGGCGACAAGAGCGAGAGCCTCTTCCCGCAGCTCACCCTCGACTTCAGGCCGCCGAGCTTCTACTACTTCACCATGGGGTTCAGCAGGACCGAGACGGCTCCGTCCGAGGGGGACCGCCTCTCCACGTCGATCCTCAACGCCTCGCTCGTGCTCCCCTTCGAGAAGTGGCCCTCCGTCTCGCTCACCTACAACCGGTCGACCATGGAGGACTTCGCCGTCCCCAAGAAGACCGACTCCGTCTCGAGCATCCTCGGCGCCACGGCCGACTACAACACCACGCTCCTCGACACCGACGTGGCCCTGAGCTACTCCTTCAACAACACCGTCACCGAGGACAGGGTCTCGGACGTGGAGACCGAGTCGCCGACACACAACGTGACGGCCAACCTGGCGCGCTCGTTCTTCAGGAAGGCGCTCTGGGTGAGGGGCTACGCCGGCTATTACACCCAGGAGACCAAGAGCACGAGCATCGGCACGCCCACGAGGTTCGAAGAGACGGCGAGCCCCGACTTCGGCTTCTACGTCCCCTTTGACGACACGCCCGCAGTGACGACGCTCGTCGACACCGGCGTCGTCACCGAGCTCACCGACAAGAACACGTCGAGCTCCGCCGGCATCGACCTCGATCAGCCCTACAGGAGCATCGGTCTGAAGTTCACGCTGCCCCAGACGATCCACAAGCTCTACTACTACATCACCACCACCGACTACACCAACTTCCAGAACGTCTTCAGGAACTACGGCTGGTACGTCTACTGGAGCAACGACGGCACCAACTGGAAGGCGGTCACGGGCCTGACGATAAATTACGACTCGGCCTTCAAGCGCCTGGTCTTCAACTTCGTCGAGACGAGCGCCAAGTACTTCAAGGTCGTCAACACCCAGGTGCCGCTCGTCTCGCAGACCGTGTCGGCCACCGAGATCGAGGCCCTGAGATATATCCTCACGACGCCGAAGGAGACGATCACCTTCGGCACGGACAGGGACTTCGGCGGCTTCAGCCTCGCCTTCTCCCCGCGTTCGTGGTTCAACATCCGCTATGACCTGTCGTTCGAACACTTCAGGCAGGACTCGAACGACCTTGAGAACACGTCGGTCACCCACGCCGTGAACTCAAGCCTCGTCGTCTCGCCGCGCTACCTCGTCATACAGTCGGGCCTGTCGCGCAACATCCTCGATTCCTCCCAGCGGCTCGCGGGCACCACAACCGCCACCTCCCTCGAGACGGAGAGCTCCAACTACACGCTCACCCTCAGCTCCAACCCCCTCGACACCCTGAGCTCGAGCCTCACCTTCGGCCGCTTCGACTCCAAGGAGGACGGCGTAATGATATCGACAAACCGCAACGCCAACCTGGCCGCCAACATGGTCCTCTACTCCGGCATAGACCTCACTCTGACCTCGACGGTCACGAACATAGAGGAGTTCCGCTCCGACCAGACCACCGATTCCGTCTCCCATCTCTACAACCTGCGGCTCACTCCCTGGGAGACGGTGACGGTCATCTTCAACGGCGGCCTCATCTCCAGCAGCGTGCACTCCAAGTCCGGCACCAGGGACTCGGACCTGAACTCTCTGGAGATGATGCTCTCCTACACGCCGACGCGCAAGCTCTACCTCTCCATGGTATGGACCATGGAGCCCACGGATGCGAAGATCGTCACGCTGGCGTGGCTGCCGACCGCCGCCTTCCAGCTCAACATGCGCTACGGCCTGACCGATACCACAACGAACGCGGGCCTGGACCTCAGCTGGAGCCCCATACGCAAGCTCTCCGTCTCGGTGGGCTACAACAGGGCGGAGACGGAGGATGTGAGCAGGAGCGTCGTCACCAAGGTGGACTCCTTTTACGCCAGGTTCTCGGCCCGCTTCGAATAGAGGAGGACGCGGCGCCGGGCAAACGGAGGGAATGCGCCGGAAAAGGAAGAAAAGTGGTTGAACTGTCAGGGATTGAAAGGTATAATGCCTATTGGTTAATTTTTTTTAATAAATCTCCGTACGAACCTGTTTTTCCGGAGGTCCCGGTCGGACCGGCCGGATTTGCGGGTTCATCGGCGTCTTTTGTCGCTCCCCCGTAGTACGATTGTTTTCGGTTTGAAAAGTGTAACATATAAAACCATTGAAAGCCATGAGGGGATAATGTATAATTTACTGAGAAGACACATCGTTTGCGGTCTTGTGCTTGCGGCGCTGCTGGCAGGGGGTTGCGCGCCCACATCGCTCATATACATAAGCCCTTCGGCCAACTTCTCCTACATCAAGAAGGTGGCCGTGCTGCCCTTCAACAACCTGAGCGAGGACCGTTACGCCGGAGAGCGGGTGCGCAGCATCGTCACCGTCGACCTCATGAGCCGCCAGGTCTTCGAGGTCATGGAGCAGGGCGAGGTCTCCAAGGTCCTGAGCATCATCTTCAGGGAAGAGGGCTTCGAAGAGGGGAGGGCGGTGCAGGTCGACAAGGAGACGCTCAACCTCATAGAGCAGCGTCTCGGCGTGCAGGCCGTCATCCTCGGAAGCGTCGACGAGTACTCGGGAGGACGCTACGGCGGCAACACGGTCGTCTCCATCTCGCTGAGGATGCTCGACACGAGCTCGGGGATCATCCTCTGGCAGGTGAGCGTAACGGAGCTGGGCGGCAGCATATGGCGCAAGCTCATCGGCCTGGAGGACATAGACAAGAGCGTCCTTACCCAGCGGGCCGTGAAGAGGGCACTGGACACGCTGGTCTGAGGCCGGAGCGCAGAGTGCGGTTCTTGCCGGCTCCGGGCGGGGGCGGCCCCCGCGAACAAGGGTGTGACGGGAGGCGGTAGGGGAGCGGCTTGCGCCGGGATCGCCCGGGACCCGCTGCCGTCGCCGGGAAGAGGCCGCCAAGCGGCTAAGGATGATTCGTTATGAAAGGCATCCTCCAAATAGCTGTCGGTTTGCCTGTGACCCGTGAAGGTTCCCCGCCCGGCCGCCTGCCGCGCAGTCTCGCGGCGACACTGGTGGCCGCAGCGGTCCTTCTCTTCACGGCGGCGGACCTGTCCGCCCCGCCGAGCGCATGGGCGTCGGTGTCGGCCCGTCACGGCGACGAGGTTTCGTCGCAGAGAGTCGAGATCGACAGCATCGCCATACTCCCCTTCGAGAACCTCACCGACTACCCCGGCGCTTCGAAGCTCGTGGCGGACATGGTCGCTCAGGAGATCGGGCGCAGGGGCTGGCGCGTGGTCTCCGGCGCCAGGCTCGTCGACGAGTACCTGGCCAAGAGACGCATCCGCTACACCGGCGCCATCACGAGGACCAGCGTGCGCGAGATGCGCAAGATCTTCGGCATCGACGCCGTGCTGCTCGGATCGATAGACCTCTTTTCCGCAGAGGGGCGCGACTCGGCGGTGAGCATCAACATGAGGCTCGTCAACACCGTCGACGGCTCCATCATGTGGGCCGATAACCTCGCCTACGCCGGGCTCGACTTCCAGGGCATACTCGGCCTCGGGACGATCACCTCGCCGGAAACACTCTCGGAGAGGATCGTGCACCGCCTCGTCGCCGGTCTGCCCGACAGCTACGCCGTCGAGCTCTCGGAGCTGAGTCCCTACGAGATAGAGAAGATATACCTGAACCCCAAGGTGGCCAAGGGGGGGCAGCCCATCGACCTGCGCGTGAGGTTTCTGAGCCTCAAGGGCGAGCTGCCCGCGGCGGTCACGGCCGTCATCGACGGCCGCCAGACCGAGCTGCGCCGCTCTCGCGGCGGCTACTACGACGCCGAGATACCGGCCCCCCGGCGGGAGGGGCTCTATCCGGTGACCATAATCGCCCGCCCCAGGGACTCCCATAAGGCCTTCGTCTTCGACGCCGCCGCCCAGGTGAGCGTGGACACAACTCCGCCCGACGTGGACGTCTCCCTCTCCAGGACGATCTTCGCCCCCAGAAGGCGCGGCTACGTCATCTTCACGCCCAGGCTCAACAACTTCGACATCGTCGACGAATGGAAGATGGAGATACTCGACGCCGACGGCCTCGTCATCAGAAACGACAGGGGCTTCGGCAGTCTCCCCAAGGGGCTCGTCTGGAAGGGCGAGACCGACAAGAGGCGCATGGTCGACGACGGCACCTACACCTACAGGTTCATCATCAAGGACCCGGCGGGCAACACGAGCACCGTCGACGGCAAGCTCCAGGTCAAGAACAAGCCGCCCGACATCAAGGTCGACGTCGACAAGGTGAGGGGGCCCGTCAGGGCGAAGGACAAGCTCATATTCGGCTTCAACTACGAGGGGCGCGAGAGGGTCAGGTCCTGGCGGCTCACCATAAACGACAAGGACGGCCGGGTGATCGACATCATCGACGGCGAGGGCCCCCTGCCCGAGCGGCTCGACTATCCCCTCAAGGCCGGGCTCGACGTGGAGAGGATGACCTGCTCCGTATCGGTCGTCGACAGCGACGGCAACGTCACAAAGCTCTCCAACGTGTGGATAGACCTCGACAGAGGCGAAGAAGAGGGCGGGCTCATCTTCTCCTTCAGGTACGACCGCAGCGAGGAGATAAGCGCCTGGAGACTCGCCATACTCGACGCCTCGGGCGCCGAAATCGACGTCATCGACGGCGAGGGCCCCCTGCCCGAGCGCCTCGAATACCCCCTGAAGGAGGGGGTGGACGCAAGCGGGCTCTCCTTCGTGGTGACGGCCGTCGACAAGGTCGGCAACCCCATGAGGCTCACCAACATCAAGGTTGAGGACCGGGTCTCCGACAAGCTCATCTTCTCGTTCAACTACGACACGAGCGAGCCCATAGAGTCGTGGCGGATATCCATACTCGGCGAGGACGGCGAGGTCCTCGACGTCATCGACGGCGAGGGGCCCCTGCCCCGGCAAATCGAGTACCCCGTGGCTCCGGGCGTTGACGCGACGAACCTCGCCTATTCGGTGACGGCCACAGACAGGGCCGGCAACCCCTTCAAGCTCGACAAGGTCAAGGTCGACGTGGAGGAGCTGCGCAAGTTCGTCAGGGACAAGCTCATCTTCTCCTTCGACTACGACCCGCAGGAGAAGATAGAGCGCTGGCAGATCGCCATCCAGGACCTCGACGGCCGGATACTCGACATAATAGACGGAAAAGGAGCGCTTCCATCGCGGGTCGAGTACCCCGTGGGCCGGGACTACGACCTCAGCAAGATGGCCTTTGTCGTGACGGCCACCGACAAGGCCGGCAATCCCTTCAAGTATTCCAAGGCGCTGCCCACGATCCTCTCACGCAAGCGACCCTTTGCCGAACTGCGCGGCGACGGCGGTTTCATGATGAAGGATTTCTGATTAGATGAAAAGAAGAGCGTCGAAGTTCACTTTCAAGGTTCTTCCCTTCACCGTCATCCTCTCCATCTTTGCCATGTCACCAGTGATAAGCGGCGACGGGCTGGCGCAGCCCAGGGGCGGCGACTGCCGCCGCTGCCATGCCGGTCCCGAAGCGCGCAAGCGCGGTCTCGTCGACATCTACGGCAGGATCGCCTCGTACCGCTTCCCCCATACGCCGGTCATCCAGGGCAACTGCACGATCTGCCACCGCGTCAGCACCTCTCCGTCGAGACGCTTCGGCGCCGCGGCGGGCGGGACGAAGACGATCAAGGGACCCGGCGGGCTGAGAAGACGCTACATACCCGTGGCCGCCGACAAGGCCGGCTCGACCTACAGGGTGGACCTCACCATCGAGGACGAGCGCGGCCGCGTCATCGGTAAGGCCGGCTTCGACCTCGACCCCCGGTCCGTGAGCAGCTCGCTTAAGGACGACGGCCGGGAGCCCAGGGCGACGGACGTCAAAGTGGTGGGGGTGAAGCAGGCCGTCTTCATCGAGTCGGTGATCGACTGGAAGACCGACAAGGCCGCGACCTCGTACATCGAGTACGGCCCCCGCGACGCCGTGGTCCTGGAGAGATCGCCCGCGCCGCAGGTCTACTCCAAGGAGCACAGGGCCGTCCTCAAGGGCCTCAAGGCCGAGGTCTACCGCTTCCGCGTCGTCTCCACCGACATCTTCGGCAACAGGGGCGTCTCCAAGGAGTACATCCTCGACGCCAGAAAGCCCAGGCGCCTGCGGGAGAAGAGAAACCCCGGCGGCGGGTTGGAGAAGCCCTCGCTTCGAGCGGAAGACTTCGTCAAGGTCCCGGCAACGGGCCTGATCCACCTGCTCGTCAGGACCAGGAGACCGTCGCGGGCCGTCGTGCGCGTCTCGGAGGCGGGCGCCCCGGCCGCGGGCCCGGGAGCCGCTGCCGGAGGACACGGCGCGACGGGGAGCAGGAGCCGATACGTCCAGATCGACGCCTGCCTCAAGTGCCACTCCGACGGCGTATCGCACCCCGTGGCCGTAAGAAGCGACGGCAGAAAGACGCGCATCCCGCCGAACCTGCCGACCATCGAGCACGGCCTCCTGACGTGTGTAACCTGCCACTATCCTCACGGCGGCGACGCGAGGCACTTTTCGAGGCTCGACAAGAACAGGGACCTCTGCGTAGAATGCCACATCGGCGAGCCTTTTATGTGACACCACGATGGCGGAGCCGTGTCCACTTCAATAAAAGGCGGTATGGCAAATGGAAGACAGGGTTAAAGACAGAAGGCGCATGTTGAACTTCAGCATAAAGCGTGCCATGCAACTGAGGATCTTCGCCAGGATAATGATCATAGTGCTCTGCTCCGTGGCCGCCACATCCATCGTCTTCTATCTCTACAGCTACCAGGAGATATCGGGCTCCTACAGGCAGTTCCACGTGCAGGCCAGGAACTTCCTCGACTACCTCCTGCCGGTCATCGGCATATCGCTTGTGCTCGGCGTCGCGGCGGCCGCGGTGCTGACGCTCTTTTTCCCGCGCAACATAGCGGGACCGGTCTACAGGCTGGAAAAGGACATAAAGGAGAGGCTGGCCAGGGGGGACCTGACCGTCAGGTTCAGACTCCGCGAGGGCGACGAACTCACCGATCTCGTGACGGCCCTCAACGAGGTGGTCGACAACTTCAGGGAGAGGCTCGCCGAGGTGAAGTCGGCGGCGAGGGAACTGGAGGGGCTGCGCGCCGGAGGCGGCGGAGCGGAGACTGACACCAGGCTCGCCGACGTGGAGAGCCGCCTGAGGGAGACACTGAAAGAATTCAAGCTATGAGACGCGTATTCTCCGCCGCCTGCCTCGCCGTCCTCGTCGTCTCCCTGCTTTCAGTCTCCGCCGGCTGCTACGCCCGCCGGGCAAGGGTGCCGCGGCCGGACCTCTCGGCCATACACAAGATAGCCGTCATCCCCTTCAGCAATATAAGCGGCAGGCGCGACGCCGGCCGCATAGTCTCCAACATATTCATCACCGAGCTCTTCAAGACCGGCCTCTTCGACGTGGAAGAGCCCGGCAACGTCATGCAGTTTCTCATTCAGGAACGCATAGACAGCCTCGGCGAGATGGAGCTGGACAGGGTGCGGATACTCGGCAAGCGGCTCAACGTGGACGCCGTCATAGTGGGCCAGGTCGAGGAGTTCGAGGACGCCTCCAAGAGTTCGTCGGTGCCCGTGGTCTCGCTCTCGGCGAGGATGATCGACTCCGCCACGGGCAGGATCGTCTGGTCGCACCACGTCAAGCGCCGGGGCGACGACTTCATAATAATCTTCGACTTCGGCAAGATAAGGACCGTGACCGGTCTTGCCGGAACCGTCGTGAGAGAGATGATAGAGACCCTCATTTGACGGCGCGAACGCCGGGGAGGGAGTCAAGAAATCCCTGGAAAAGGCCGGCGCTCTTGTGTTAAGTTTTACAGTCGAACCGGCCGCGCGGGGCGTGAAGGTCTGGAAAGCCGCCAGCCAGGTCATACCCGGGGTGAGAGTTCTGCAATCGAACCGGCCGTCCGGGGCGCGAAGGGGCGTGAAGGGGAAAGGCCGCGGTCACGGAAGCCCGGGGCCTTGGGGGTTCGCGCAGGGACCACGCAGCCTTCCGAGCCAGACGGCCGCCATGCAGCCGTGGGCCGCTGGCGCGCAAAGCCCGCGGCGCTTGCCCCGCGTCGGACGGAGCCGGCAAGTCTTCCCGGCCCATGGTCACGGATAGAAGGCGTCCGCCGGGGCTCTTCGACGGCATACCGGCGGACGGGAACTTTCAGGCGGCCTCCGCCGTCCGGTCCGCCGCATCAAGGGAGATCGTGAACAGCTTCGCACTCTTTGCAAGGTTTCTTGTCGTCCTGACGGTCCTTCTGCTTCCGGGCCGCTCTTTCGGGTTCTGGCCCTTTTCCTCGCCCCGGGAGCCCTACCTCGCCAAGGTGGGCGAGAAGGTCATAACGACCGGGGAGTTCGTCGAGGCCGTAAACAAGCTCCATACGTCTAACCGCGTCGGCAAGGCCCTGGCCGAAAGCCACGACAAATCCTTCACAAAACAGAACTACCGCGCCTTCCTCGACGAGATGATAGACAAAAAGCTCATCATCCTCGACAGCGAGAGTCTCGGTCTTGACGAGGGGGCGCTCTTCAGAAGCAGGTACGACACCTTCCGGCTCAACCTCTTTCTCGAAAGGCTCCGCCAGGAAGAGGTGCTCGACAAGGTGACCGTCACCGACGACGAGGTCAAGGCCCGTTTCTTCGAACGGCTCCGCAAGGCCGAAGAGGAGCGCAGGAAGAAGGCCGAGGAGGAGGGGGAGGAAGAAAAGGAGCAGCCCGAGGAGACCAAGACCCCGGAAGAGAGGTTCGAGGCCCTCCCGGCGGTGGAGAAGGGCAACATCTGGCGCGAGATTTACAGGGAGAAGGTTTCGGCCAGGGAGAAGGAGTACTTCGAGGCCGTCAAGTCCAAGGCCCAGGTGGTCGTCTACGAAGAGAACCTCGAGGATATCTCCCTCGACGACCCGGACCTGGGCGAGAGGGTCGTGGCCGAGGTGGACGGCGACCCAATCTACGCCGTGGAGCTCGTAAACCGTGACAGCGTGCCCGGCCCGGAGCAGATGCGCCGCCGCCTCGACGCGCTCATACTCCACCGCGCCCTCGACCACGAGGCCCTCTCAAGGGGCTACGAGGAGGACGAAGAGGTCCGCAAAAAGCTTGCCGCCTACAGGGAAAAGCTCCTCGTCGACATCTTCAAGCGCGAGATCATACGCCCCCTCGTGGTCATCACCGACGAGGAGGTGAAGAAGTTCTACGAGGAGAACAAGCAGCGCTACCGCAAGCCCGATGAGGTGGACTTCAGGATCATCATCGTCGAGACCGAGGACGAGGCCCTCTCGCTCCTCGAAGAGCTGCGCAAGGGGGCCGACTTCGCCTATCTCGCCAAGAAGCGCTCCATAGACTCCTCTGCCGAGAAGGGCGGGCTCATGACGTCGGTGCCGGTCAACGTCTTTGCGCGGGAGATATACACCCTCTTCTACAGGTCCCACAAGGGCGATATCCTCGGTCCATTCACGCTCAACGGCAAGTACGCCATAATAAAGCTGCTGGAGATGAGCAAGGGCGAGTACGTGCCCGTTGAAAAGGTCAGGTCTTCCATCGTGAAGCGCCTGGGCAGGGAGAAGTTCGACGAGCAGCTCAACGCCTATGTGGCGCGTCTGCGAGAGCACGTCCCCATCGAGATAAACGAGGACGAACTCAAGCGGATAAGCGGTGAGTGAGGAGGGAGAGTTGAGGATCTACAGGGTCTTGAGTCTTTTGCTCCTTGCCGTTGCGGTCGGCCTTGCCGGCGGGTGCGCGCCTCAGCCCAAAAAGGCCTTCAGGAAGCAGTGCGTCGACTGCCATCAGGCATCGCTCGACAAGTACAAGGCCGGAACCCTGCACGCCCCGGTGGCGGAGAACAGGTGCGAGGAGTGCCACAAGCCCCACGGTCTTCTCGGCGGCCTGAGCCTGCGCTCCGACGGCGCGCCGCTGTGCTACCAGTGCCACGAGGGGCAGAAAAAGACGCTGGAGAAGAAGAGCGTCCACCGGCCCTTCGGGGACGGCAAGTGCCTCTTCTGTCACGACTCGCATTCGTCATACAGGGCGCCCGGCAGCAGGGGGCTTGTCAGCGCCGCGGGCAACGACCTCTGTTACCAGTGCCACGACAGGGACTCCTACAGCGGAGGCAAGACGGTCCACGGCGCGGTTGAGAAGGGTTGCATGAGCTGCCACGACCCCCACGCCTCGGACCTTCCCTTCGGACTCAGGGCCGAGGGCGACAGACTGTGCCTGGACTGCCATGACCCCGGGGCCTCGGCCTTCCGCAGCGGCCACTCCGGTTACGACGTCGAGGGCACGGCCTGCCTGGCCTGTCACGAGCCCCATTCGACCGACAAGGACCGGCTCGTGAGGGCCTACGTCCACGAGCCTTTCGCAAGGCGTGCCTGCGCCGACTGCCACCGGGGACCGGACTCCAGCCCCCCCCTTGCCCTCAAGGTCGGCGGCGAGCGGCTATGCTACGAGTGCCACGACGAGCAGAGGGCCGAGTTCAACAGGACCCACAGCCACGAGCCCGTGGCCGGGGGGCGCTGCACGACCTGTCACGACCCCCATGTCTCCGACTACGAGAGCATCCTCTCAAGGCCCCAGAAA
This sequence comes from Deltaproteobacteria bacterium, assembly GCA_011375175.1. Classification (NCBI taxonomy): domain Bacteria; kingdom Pseudomonadati; phylum Myxococcota; class Myxococcia; species Deltaproteobacteria bacterium. The sequence continues at coordinate 17,733 of DRME01000072.1, forward strand.
GAGCTCTGCTACGGCTGCCACACCGACTCGGCGGCCCGTCACGACAGGAAGTTCGTCCACGGCGTGGTGGAGGAGGGGAAGTGCTCGGCCTGCCACCTGCCCCACGGCTCGGACAACAGGATGATCCTCAAGGCCACGGGCGCGGCCCTCTGCTACGAGTGCCACTCCAGGGACGGCTTTGCCGACGCCGTGACGCACGCCCCCATACGCGAGGGCGACTGCCTCAACTGCCACGACCCCCACGCCTCGGACGAGCCGTCCCAGCTTACCGCGGCGCTTGGTCCGCTCTGCTACGGCTGCCACAGCGCCGAGAAGGAGCGCTTCACCAAGGTCTCCATGCACCCCAAGGTGAGGGAAGGGGCCTGCACGGCCTGCCACTCGCCCCACGCCTCTGCGAGGGAGGGGCTCCTCAAGAGCGGGCGCCGGGAGCTGTGCTTCACGTGTCATGAGAGCTACGCAAAGCTTCGGGACATGGCGGGAGAGCACCCCGTGGTGAGCCGCGGCGAGTGCCTCAGCTGTCACGACGCCCACGGCAGCGTGAACGCCATGCAGCTTCTGGCCGTGGACAGCTCGCTGTGCTACAAGTGCCACAAAGAGACGAAGGCCGCCTTCGACAGTGCGCCGACGAGGCACAGGCCCATATCGCAGGGCAGGTGCCTGGTCTGCCACATGCCCCACGGCAGCAAGATCGAGGGCTCGCTGCCCAGGCCGCTCGACGCGCTCTGCTACTCCTGTCACGACGGCCTCCAGGCAAGGCTCAAGGACATATCGCTCACCAGCCACAAGCCCGTCTCCGAGGGGCGGTGCGACAGTTGCCACGACCACCACGTCGGCGACAACGACAACCTCCTCGTCGCCACGGGCGCGGCCCTGTGCGTGGAGTGCCACGGCGAGCGCATGAAGACACCCGGGTACGCCGCGGCCCACGGAGGCATCCCGACCGAGGGGGTCGAGTGCCTCGGCTGTCACGAGCCCCACGCGGCCGAGGACGCCAAGCTGCTCCACAAGGTGAAGCATGAACCCTTCCGCAAGAGACTCTGCGAAAAGTGCCACCAGAAGCTTTGAGGGCGCAGTCGATGGTTAAGAGGATGGTATACGCAAAGCGACGGAGACGGCCCGCGGCGGGCGCCCTAACGGCCCTCGCCGGCGCCGCCGCCCTGCTCGCCGCCTCGGTCCTCGGGCCGGCCGCGGCGGAGGCGGGCGAGGTGAGTCACAGGGTGACAAAGCAGCTCTGTGCCGAGTGCCACGACACGTCACGCGCCCTGGCGGCCAAGCCCTACCAGCACAGGCCCGTCGAGCTCGGCAAGTGCACGGCCTGCCACAACCCCCATGCCTCCAGGCACGCCGGGCTGCTCAGCGAGGAGGGCGGCAGGCTCTGCTTCAACTGCCACGAGCAGGACGAGGGCTTCAAGGGCGCGGTGCTCCACGCCCCCTACGCCTCGGGCCGCTGTCTCGAGTGTCACGAGGCCCACGTCTCCGACAACGCCGGACTCCTGAAGGTGGCCGGCGGCAAGGGCTGCTACCTCTGCCACAAGCGCGATGAGATAGTGGCGGGGGCCAACGTCCACCCGGAGGTGAAAAAGGACCACTGTACGGCGTGCCACAACCCGCACTCTTCCGACAACGTGGGACTTCTCACCGCCGACAGGAACTCGGTGTGCGCCCGCTGCCACTACAAGGACGGCGCGCCCGTCATCCCATGCCCCTACGAGGTGGCCGGCACCGACTGCCTCGGCTGTCACAGCCCCCACTCGTCGGACAGGAGAGCCATCCTCAGGGCCTCGCTCCACGACCCCTTCGAGAAGAAGGACTGCGCCGCCTGCCACAGCGGAGCCGACGGCGGCGAGGTCAGGCCCGGCATAGCGGTGTGCCTGAAGTGCCACGAAAAGGTCATGGAAGGCTTCAACAAGCTGGCGAGCCACCTCATGCCGGCTCCCGGCGGCGGCAACGCCTGCTCCAACTGCCACAACCCCCACGGCTCGGACCGCATGGCGCTGCTCAGGGACAAGGAGTCGCGCATCTGCTATAGATGTCACAGCGACGCCAGGCAGTTCGTCGCCGACAGCCTCTACGTCCATCCCGACCTCGAAAAGTGCACCGAGTGCCACGCCTCGCACGGCTCCAACGAGCCGTTCCTCATGGCCCGCGGGGCCGAGACCTGCTCGTCGTCGCGGTGCCACGCCACACAGGGCACTTTCACCCATCCCATAGGAGAGGACGTCATCGATCCCCGCTCGGGAGGCGCCATGGACTGCAACACCTGCCACAACCCCATGGGCTCGCCGGAGGAGACGATACTGCGCGACGAGAAGGACAGGGGGCTGTGCATACAGTGTCACCAGGTTTAAGAGAGAGGGAGTGAGTTTCATGGCTTCTGGGATTTACAGGTCGGCGCCGGCGGGAGTGAGCGAGCGCGCCCCGGCTGCTTCGGTGCGGGCTGTGCTGGGCCGGAGCCTCTTCGCCGCGGCCGCCGTTGCGGTCTCCCTTGTTGCGCCGCAGGCCGTATCGTCGCAGGACGAGGGGACCGAGATGCTGGCCGTCATCAGCGGCAACGAGATGATAGGGCGGCTCAAGAACCCCTCGGCCCTCTTCTTCGACGAGGTGAAAAAGCGCATATACGTCGCCGACACGGGCAACAGGCGTCTCGTCTCCTTCGACAACGAGTACAAGTACCTGGCCGAGCTCTACCTCGAGGAATTCGACCTCCCTTCCGGCATCGTCAAGGACAGCGCCGGTCTCTTCTACGTGGTGGACAGCGGCAAGGCCGCCATCCTCAGGATAGACGTGCGCAACAACGTGGTCGAGCCCATCGAACCAAGCGGCGTGCCCGAGGCCGGAGAGCCCTTCATCCCCGGCAGGATCGCCATCGACGGCAGCGACACACTCTACGTCGTCGACAAGCTCAACAAGAGGATACTGGCCTTGGACGGCGACGGCGTCTTCGTGGCCCAGTACACCGTGCCGGGCGACGAGAGGCTCACCGGTTTCGCCGACGTGAGGGTGGCCGAAAACGGCGAGGTCTACGCCATCGACACGCTCAGCGGCACCATCTATATATTCGACGGCAGTGGCGAGGTGGTCAAGAGTTTTTCCAGGCGCGGCACGGGACGGGGCATGTTGCGCTTCCCCACGAGCATCGCCGTGGACCGCAACGGCCATATCTACGTCGCCGACCGCCACGGCGGCATGGTCCTCGTCTACGACCGCAGCGGCATATTCCTGCGCGCCATTTCAAGGCCCGGCTTCCGCGAGGGCGAGCTCTCCTACCCCTTCTACATCTACCTCGACGGGGAGGGCAGGCTCTATACGATAGACGTAACGAGGATACAGGTCTTCAAGGGCGAGAAGGGATGACCCCCCATGTCCCGCCCTCTCCTCACAACAGTGGTCCTCGCGGCCGCGCTCCTGCTCGTCGGCTGCGAGCCGCCGGTAAAAAGGGTTGACAACCCGGCGCTCCTCGAAGAGCATCCAGGCCTGGACACCGTGCCGGTCTACAGGAAGGGCTCCGTATCCTTCAGCACTGCCGAGGCCCTGAGGCTCGCCGAGCAGGACAGGAAGGCGGCGCTGGAGGAGCGTTTCAGGGGCGAGGAGACCTCGTCGCTGGAGATACCGGACCCCTGGATCCCGCCGGCCTACCGCAGCGCATCCTCGCTACCCAAGGCCCTGCGGGCCTTCCCCAAGGACAAGTTCGGCTATCCCGACTGGACGGCCTCGGTACAGGAGGGGATCATCATGCCCAGGGCGGGGCTTCTGAACAAGAAGGTCAAGGGCGAGTACCAGAGGGACTACTGGCAGTGGGCCGTCTCCTCGGACGTGATGCTCAAGCTCAGCGACAGCGGAGAGGTCAAGAAGGGCAAGGAGATAACCCTCGAGGACGTGGAGCGCGAGATAGAAGACGCGCCCTACGACCTGGACATAGTCTTCGAGATCAACGACCGGCTCATGGCCAACGTCCTCTTCCCCCACAAAGTGCACTCCTACTGGCTGGGCTGCAAGGTCTGCCATCCCGGCATATTCGTCGCCAAGAAGGGTGCCAACGTCTTTACCATGTACGACGTCTGGGAAGGCAAGTACTGCGGCCGCTGTCACGGCAAGGTGGCCTTTCAGCCCAAGGGGTTCGAGAACTGCCAGCGCTGCCACAAGGTCAAGAAGAAAACCATGGGCATAAAGTAGAGGAAGCTCTGATTTATTGCACTGAGGGAACCTTTTTGTAAAAGGGTCACAGACCCACGGTTCCCTCAGACTCCCTCCAAAAACTTTCAACGCCCTGCGGCTCATCCCGATTTTGCTTGCAAAATCGGGATGAGCCGCAGGGAATTAAAAGTCTTTGAAGGGGGTCTGGGGGAAACGTGGGCCTATGGCCCTTCTACAGAAAGTTTCCCCCAGATTGCCCGCGTCGGCTCCTCGGAGGCTGTACCGGGGGGTCGGGCCGCAAAGGCGTAAAAAAATCCCGCCTGGCGCGGGCCGCCCCCCCGGTACAGCCGAAGATCCGAATAACATACGATGGGGCAGGGGGAAACGCGGGCCTGTGGCCCTTCTACAGAGAGTTTCCCCCGGTGCAATGAATCGGAGCTTTCTCGGTCGGAGTCCATCTCCGGCCGTTCTTGACGACTGGGACGTCTCGGCTTCAGGATTGTCATGTGAGCGAGTATATCCTCACCTTCGGCTCCGCCCACAAGGCCCTCAAGGCCGAGAGCGTTCTCAGGGAGGCGGGCGCCGCCTTCCGTCTCATGCCCGGGCCCAGGGGGATGGACAGGGCCTGCGACCTCGTCATCGCCGTCGATGGCGAAGGAGCGCTCTCGGCTGCGATGGAAGCCCTGGAGCGGGGCGGCCCTGCCGTCAGGGCCGTCTACCGCAGAGAGGGGGCCCGTTACGTCGCCGTCTGACCGGCCGCGCGGCCGGTTCCCCGCGCGAAGGCGTGGCCTCCGCTTTCGGCCATGGAACTCAGATACCTCGAGATATTCTGCAAGGTCGTCGAGTGCCGCAGCTTTTCGAAGGCCGCGGCCTCCCTCTGTCTCACCCAGTCCACGGTCAGCATCCACATCAAGGCCCTGGAAAGAGAGCTCTCCGTAAGACTCCTCGACAGGCTGGGCCGCACCGTCACGCCCACCAGGGCCGGCGCCATCCTCTACCGCTACGCCGGTAAGATAGTGCGCCTCAAGCACGAGGCCCGCCAGGCGATAGACCAGTTCACGGGCACCATGAAGGGCGTGCTCGAGGTCGGGGCGAGCACCATACCCGGAGAGTACATCCTGCCTCGCTTGATAGGCGAGTTCAAGCGCGCCCATCCCGATGTGCGGCCCGTGCTGCGGGTGGGAGATACGCGCTCCATCTACGGGGAGGTGCTGGCGGGCCGCGTGGAAGTCGGCGTGGTCGGCTCGCCCATAAAGGACAGGAACGTGCGGTGCGCCCCCTTCGCAAGCGACGAGATGGTCCTTGTGGCGCCGCCGGACTTCGACCGCTCCGCGCTCGCCCCCGGAGAGCTGGCCGGCGTGGCGCTGCTCGCCCGCGAGGAGGGTTCGGGCTCGCGCAGCTCCGTCGAGGCCCGTCTCGCCGAGGCGGGCGTGGACCCGGCCACGCTCGTCTACGCCGCCAGTCTCGGCTCCACCCAGGCGCTGAAAGAGGGGGTGAAGTCCGCTATGGGGCTCGCCTTCATCTCCAGGATGGCCGTCGCCGAGGAGCTCCGCTCCGGTACGCTCAAGGCCGTGGAGGTGAAGGGCCTGAACCTCGATAGGAGCTTCTACGTCATCACCCACCGCCTGAGGTTCCTCTCGCCCATAGCCGTCTCCTTCCTCGATTTCCTCTCGGCGCGTCCGTAGATTTCCATAGGCCGCATCAAAGACACCGCCGCCTTCTATTGATGATTCCAATTTGACTTATTCATGAATTTGAGGTATCTTTTACTACAGGTCAGGTTTGTAAAAGGGTCACAGACCCACGGTTCCCTCAGACTCCCTCCAAAAACTTTTAACGCCCTGCGGCTCATCCCGATTTTGCTTGCAAAATCGGGATGAGCCGCAGGGAATTAAAGGTCTTTGAAGGGGGTGTCCTGCCCGCATTGGCTGGCCGGGGTGGCGGTCCTCTGGAGGTTCGGGCCGCAAAGGCGTAAGAAAACCCCGCCTGGCGCGGGCCGAACCTCCAGAGGACCGCCACAGACATCCGAGTAACATACGGTGGGGGAGGGGGGAAACGTGGGCCTATGGCCCTTCTACAGAAAGTTTCCCCCGGGGCAATTAATCAGAGTATCCCCGGTATTCACCGGCGCCGGGCGGTAACGGGTGTTGTCGGGTCCTTCCGTCCGGTCTTTCTGAGCAAGGGGAGTTGGTTATGAGCAAGAAGATGCTACTCAACGCCGCGGCCTTTGTCGTCGTCTCGTCTCTGCTTTTTGCCGCTTCGGCCGCGCCGGCGCAGCCGGTCAAGACGAGAAAGAGTGAGATAACCTACGCCTTCGAGGTCACGGGCATCCCGGAAGGGGCCCGCAGCGTGCGCGTCTGGGTCCCCTTTCCCACGGACACGGCCGAGCAGCGCATCTACGACATGAGGGTCAACAGCCCCTTTCCCTTCGAGATCAACTATGACAAGGTATGGGGCAACGCCATCATATACTTCAAGGGCGAGCCCCGCGACTTCACCTTCGAGATGAAGTTCAGGGTCGAACGCCGCGAGGCGAGGTCCGAGGACCTCGGCAAGATACGTAACGCCACGGCGGCCGACCGGAGGCTCTTCGCCAAGTACCTGGCCCCCTCGAGGCTGGCCGTCCGTGACGAGAGGGTGGAGAGGCTTTCGCGCATGGCCGTCGACGGCCGCAGCGACCCGCTTGAAAAGGCGCGGGCCATATACGATTTCGTGCTGGAAAAGATGGACTACGACAAGAAAACGCCCGGCTGGGGCCGCGGCGACGTGAAGAGGGTCTGTCTGTCCATCGGCGCCCGCGGCAAGGGCACGGGCAACTGCACGGACTTCCACTCTTTCTTCTCCTCGCTCATGCAGGCCCAGGGCATACCCGTAGTCTTCGAGATGGGCTATCCCCTCGCTCCCGGCGGCGAGCAGCGCGAGCCGAAGGAGGGGGGCTACCACTGCTGGGCAAGGTTCTACATACCCGAGGCGGGCTGGGTGCCGGTCGACATATCGGAGGCCGACAAGGACCCCTCCCGTCGTGACTACTTCTTCGGCTCCCTCTGCGAGAACAGGATACGCTTCAGCCGGGGGCGCGACATAGTGCTCATGCCGCCCCAGGACGGCGAGCCCCTCAACTACTTCGGACCCGACCCCTATATCGAGGTCGACGGAAAGCCCTTCAATGGCTTCAAGAGGACCATAGCCTACACCAACGAAAGAGAGCGCCTCTGAGCGCACGCCCGCGCCGGAGGGGGACCTCGCCCGCGGGGTCCCCCATCCCCTCCGAATGCCTCGTGGGAGACTCCGACTTACTCCGCCGGGGCAGCCTCTTGTAAAGGGCCGGAGACCTCCGGTCCCCTCGGACTCCCTGAAGAAAGTTTCCCCCATGGCGGCCGACCGGAGCTTTACCTGACTCCCTGCTCTCCGCCTCGTCTCGATCGTGCTTGACTGCGCGGCGGGCTGCCTCCGTCAGGGGGGAGCGCCGGAGCCGGGAGGGCGCGGTTGCCATCGGCCCCGGGACGTGGTACGCTCTCCGTCATGGGAGCGAGAAAGGCCCTTGCCGTCATGTTCAAGGCGCCAGAGGCGGGCCGGGTGAAGACGAGGCTCGTGCCGCCGCTCACGGCGGACGAGGCGGCCTCGCTCTACCGCTCTTTTCTGGCCGACACCTTCGCGCTCGCCTCGGCCGTCGAGGGAGCCGACCGCTTCGGAGTCTACAGCCCCGACGATGCGCTTTCGCGGGTCCGGGCGCTCGTGCCCCCAGGCTGGCGCCTCGAGCCCCAGCGGGGCCGGGACCTGGGGGAGCGGCTCTTGCGCCTCTTCGCCGGGCTCTTCGCCCGCGGATACGCCCGGGCGGCCGTAATCGGCGGCGACAGTCCCGACCTGCCGCCGCGGCTCATCGCCGAGGCCTTCTCGAGGCTCGACGGCGGAGACGACGTGGTGCTCGTTCCGGCCGACGACGGCGGCTACTGCCTCATAGCCATGTCCGGGCCTCACGGCGCGCCCTTCCGGGAGGTGCCGTGGAGCAGCGAGAGGGTGCTGGACGTAACAGTCGCAAGGCTCGAGGAGGCCGGGCTCCGTTTCTCGCTGCTCGAGCCGTGGCGGGACGTGGACCGGCCTGGGGACCTGGCCGCCCTCATGGAGAGCGCCGCCGCCCCGGCGAGCAGGGCGTGGCTTGAGAAGGCCGGCGTGGCGCTCAGGCTCCGCGCGGCGCGGAAAAGCTGTTGACAAGTTCCGTGAAAGTCAAGTATATTATTACCCTTTAATGCGGGCTCCCCCAATGAAGCTCAACGTCCGGGATATAGGCGAAGCCGGCCGCACCGTGGAGCTTGCGGAGTCGGTTGCGGACCTCGACGAGAAGACGCGGGGGCTCGGCTACGTCTTCCTCTCCCCGCTCAGGGCCCGTCTCGAAGTGACGCGCAGCGGCGCGGACGTCTGTGTCCGGGGGACTATGACCGTCGTCTGCTCGCTTGTCTGCTCGCGCTGCACCGAGACCTTCCCCCATACCGTCGACGCCGGGCTCTCGCGCCACTTCAAGGTCGCCGTCCCGGCGCCCTCCGGCCGCAAGGGCGCGGGCGGAGGCGGGAGACGCCGCGCCGGGGATGTGGAGCTCGGCCCCCGGGATGTGGAGACGGCGATCCTCGAGGGCGACGAGCTCGACCTGACCGAGCTCGTCGTGGAGCAACTGGCGCTCGAGCTGCCCATTCAGCCGCTCTGCTCGGAGGAGTGCAAGGGGCTCTGTCCGGTCTGCGGCGCCGACCGCAACAGGACGGAGTGCGGCTGCGCTGCCGCCGGCAGGGTGGACCCCCGCTTCGCCGTTCTCGAAAGACTCAGGAAGAAGTGAATCTCACGGCCGAAGCCGGCGGCCGGGGGGCGACAAGGGGGGCTGCCAGGCGACAAGGGGGCGGCAAGGGAGGCGGACAGGCGGCCAGGGGGGCTGCCAGGCGGCCAGGGGGCGGCCAAAGCGGCGGACAGGGGGAGCGGACGTCGCCGGGACGCGCGCCCGGGCCGGCGGGAACAAGAAACGGAAAAAAGAGAGGTGACAGACCCATGCCCACTCCGAGAAAGAAGAAGTCCAGGTCCAAGCGCAACATGAGGCGAAGCCACGACGCCCTGGCGGCTCCGGCCGCGTCGACCTGTCCCAGGTGCGGCGAACCCAAGCGTCCCCACCACGCATGTCCGGCCTGCGGCACGTACAGGGGAAGGGAAGTCTTGAGGACCGGGGAGACGGTCTGAAGGTCCGGTCCTTTTGACGCATGAAGATAGCCGTTGATGCGATGGGAGGGGACTACGCCCCGGCGGTCGTCGTCGAGGGCAGCGTCCAGGCCGCCGAGGACCTGGGCATCGCCTCCATCCTCGTGGGAGACCGGGAGAGGATAGAGGCCGAGCTTGCAAGGCTCGGCTCCAAGCACCCCCTCGTCTCGGTGAAGCACGCCTCCGAGGTGGTGGGCATGGACGAGTCTCCCGTTCTCGCCTTCCGAAAGAAGAAGGACTCGTCCATACGGGTCTGCTTCGACCTGGTGCGCGGCGGCGAGGCGAGCGCGGTTGTGAGCGCCGGCAACTCGGGCGCCGCCATGGCATCGGGCATCTTCGTGCTCAAAAAGCTCAAGGGCGTGGACCGTCCGGCCATAACGGTCTGCATGCCCACCCTCGGAGAGCCGGCCGTCATGCTCGACGTGGGCGGCAACGTGGACTGCAAGCCCGTTCACCTCGTGCAGTTCGCCATCATGGGCGAGGTCTACGCGAGGTACGTGCTCGGAAAGGACCGCCCCCGCATAGGGCTGCTCTCCAACGGCGAGGAGGAGGGCAAGGGCAACGAGCTCACCAGGGCGACCCACGCCATCCTCAAGAAGACATCGCTCAACTACATGGGACCCGTCGAAGGGCGCGACATCTTCTACGGCAACGTCGACGTCGTGGTGACCGACGGCTTCGTAGGCAACGTGGCGCTCAAGATAAGCGAGGGCATCGTCGAGGCCGCGGGCGCCATGCTCAAGGCCGAGATAACAAAGCGTCCGGCCGCGAAGCTCGGCTACCTGCTCGGCAGGGGGGCCCTGGCCGGGCTGAGAAAGAAGCTCGACTACTCGGAGTACGGCGGCGCGCCTCTTCTGGGCATAGGAGGGGTCTGCATCATAAGCCACGGCGGCTCGTCGGCCAAGGCCATACGCAACGCCATAAGGCTCGCCGCCGAGTACGCGAGGATAAAGGTCAACACCCACCTGCTCGAAGAGCTCGAGAGGAACAGGGACCTCGACAGGCTGGCCAGGGGGGAGGCCGGCGGGGTCATGAACGCCTGAGGCGGGCCGTGGTGCGTGCGAGGATAGTCGGCACGGGCTCCTATGCGCCCGAACGTGTGGTCACCAACCGCGAGATCGAGCTGATGGTGGAGACCACGGACGAGTGGATAAGGACCCGCACGGGCATAAGCGAGCGCAGGGTCACGACGGGCGAGAACCCCTCGGAGATGGCCGCCAAGGCCGCCAGGGCGGCGCTGCGCAGCGCCGCCCTGGCGCCGCGCGACATAGACCTCGTCGTCGTCGGCACCGTAACGCCGGAGATGACCTTTCCGTCGACGGCCTGCTTCGTCCAGTCGCAGCTCCACATACGAAGCGGCGTGCCCGTCTTCGACGTCTCGGCCGCATGTTCGGGCTTCATATACGCCCTCGACGCCGCCGACAAGTACATACGCAGCGGCGCCTGCACAAACGCCCTCGTCATAGGGGTCGACGCCTTCTCGAGGATAGTGGACTGGAAAGACCGCTCCACCTGCATCCTCTTCGGCGACGGCGCCGGGGCCGTGGCGCTCACGGCCCACAGGGGCAGGCGAGGCATACTCTCGTCGCGCATCCATTCCGACGGAAGGCGCTGGGAGATGCTCTACGCCAGGGGACCGGCCGCGGCCAGCCCCTTCGAGAGGGGGGAGAGGGGCCAGGACCCGGGGCCGCTGAAGATGCAGGGCAACGAAACCTTCAAGATAGCCATAAAGACGATGAGGGCCGTATGCGGCGAGCTCCTCGAGGAGACGGGCCTTGCGATGTCGGACGTCTCGCTCGTCATCCCGCACCAGGCCAACATACGGATCATCAAGGCCCTCAGCGAAAAGCTGCGGCTTGCCGAGGACCGGGTATACTCCAACATCGAGCGCTACGGCAACACCTCGGCGGGCTCCATACCGCTCGCCCTCGACGAGGCCGTGCGCGACGGCAGGATAAAGGACGGCGACATCGTGCTCTTTGTCGCCTTCGGAGGGGGGCTCACCTGGGGCGCCACCGCCGTCAGGTGGTAGGGCGCCATCGCCGCGGCCGGTTGCCGGCGCGCGGTCAGCAGGAAAGACACCACGGAGCGGACAAGACGTGAAGAGGACGGCGTTCATATTTCCGGGCCAGGGCTCGCAGTACGTGGGCATGGCCAAGGGATTCTTCGATGACCGCAGGGACGCGAGGGATGTCTTCGAGAGGGCGAGCGAATGTCTGGGCTACGACATGGCCGCCCTCTGCTTCGAGGGGCCCCGCGACGAGCTCGACAGGACAGAGAAGACCCAGCCCGCGATCCTCACGGCCAGCGTGGCGGCGCTTACGGCCCTGCGCGGCGCCTGCGACGGCGAGCCCGCCTTCGTGGCGGGCCACAGCCTCGGCGAGTACACGGCGCTTGTGGCCTCCGGCGCCCTCGACTTCGAGACGGCGCTGCGTCTGGTGAGGCTGCGCGGCAGGTTCATGCAGGAGTGCGTGGCCGACGGCGTCGGCAGGATGAGCGCCGTCATAGGGCTCGACGCCGACACGGTCTCGGAGCTGTGCAGGGAGGCCTCCAACGACACGACGCAGGTGGTTGCGGCCAACCTCAACAGCCCGGAGCAGGTGGTCGTCTCGGGCCACGCCGAGGCCGTCGAGAGGTTCGCGGCCCTTGCCTCGGAGCGCGGCGCGCGAAGGGTCATACCCCTGCCGGTGAGCGTGCCGTCCCACTCCCATCTCATGAGCAGGGCCGTGGAAAGACTCACGGCCGAGCTCGAGGGCGTGGAATTCAGGAAGCCGAGGGTGCCGGTCGTCTCAAACGTCGAGGCCGCTGCGGTGAGCGACGAGGGGCCGATACTGGAGCTGCTTGCGCGCCAGCTCATCTGTCCGGTGCGCTGGGTCGAGTCGGTGAGGTTCATGGCCCGGGCCGGCGTGACCACGACCGTCGAGATCGGGCCCGGCAAGGTCCTGAGCGGCCTCGTGCGCCGCATCGACAGGTCCCTGCGAACGCTCAACATAGACTCCCCCGCCGACCTCGAAGGGGTGGTCGCGGCGTTGCGGGAGGCGTAGGCCGTCGAGACCGGGGGGCGCGGACCGGGGGCGCGAAAGGGCGGCGGGGAGAACGCTTCGCTGCGGCACTGTGGGGAGGTGAGGAAATGGATGGCAGGTGTGCGCTCGTCACGGGCGCAGGTCAGGGCATAGGAAAGACTGTGGCGCTGAGGCTCGCCTCGGCGGGGGCCCACGTGGCCGTCGCCGACGTGAACGCCGACAAGGCCGCCGAGACGGCGGCGGCGGTCGAGGCCATGGGGAGGAAGTCGGCGGCCCTCAAGGCCGACGTCTCCATGGCTCAGGAGGCGGAGGCGATGGTCGACGCCGCGGCCGGCGCCCTCGGGTCCATCGACATACTGGTGAACAACGCCGGCATAACCCGCGACGGCCTCCTCCTGCGGATGAAGGAAGAGGACTGGGACCTCGTCATGGCGGTGAACCTCAAGGGCGCCTTCAACTGCACCAAGGCGGCCGTGAGACACATGAGCAGGAAGCGCTACGGCCGCATAGTGAACATAGCCTCCATAGTGGGGCTCATGGGCAACGTCGGGCAGGCCAACTACTCGGCCAGCAAGGCCGGGCTCATCGGCCTCACCAAGACGGTGGCCCGCGAGTTCGCCCGCCGGGGCATCACCTGCAACGCCGTGGCCCCGGGCTTCATAGAGACGGCCATGACCGACAAACTCCCGGAGAATGTGAGGGACGAGCTCTCCGCCCGGATACCGATGGGACGGCTGGGCTCGCCGGAAGACGTGGCCGACGGCGTGCTCTTTCTCGCCTCCGACGCCTCGTCCTACATAACGGGACACGTGCTGAGCATAAACGGCGGCATGTACATGTGAGACCCCTCGTAGGCCCCCCTCGCAGGGGCCTGGAAGGGGGGAGCGCCGCGGGGGCTGCGCGGGAAGTTTCCCCGGGGAAATTGACAATCGTCGTCAAAGGATGGTATACACAGTGTGCCGTCCTTTCGAACGACCGTCAGGGAAGCTCTGATTAAGGAAACTCCGATTTATTTCGCTCTTCGAGCCGCGTCGCCTCTTGCGACGGCCGGAGGATATGAGATTCCTTTGGCCCCAATAGAAAGTCTTTGAAGGGGCGTCCTCCCCGCGCCGGCCGCCTCGGGGGGCGGCGCCGGGGGTGTCCGGGCCGCAAGGGCGTAAAACCCCGCCCGGCGCGGGCCGGACACCCCCGGCGCCGCCGGAGATCACAATAACATGCGAGGGGCGCGGGGGGAGGGGCGGACCTATGGCCCTTCTTCGGAAAGTTTCCCCCGGAGTGCTTAATCGGAGCTTGCTTGGGAGTAAAGGGGGGCGCTGTCCGCGGCCTCTGGTCTTCGGGCGGCCCCGGCCCGGTCTGTTCTCATTATCCAAAGGCTTCCGCTTCAATCGACGCTATCGGTTTGAGGGGGACGAGGCCCGCTCAGGCGGGGTCAACCACTTCAGGAGGTGCAGGAAATGTCGACCGCAAACAAGGTTAAGAAGATCATCGTAGACCAGCTCGGCGTCTCGGAGGACGAGGTGACGCCCCAGGCGTCCTTCGTCGACGACCTCGGCGCCGATTCGCTCGACAGGGTCGAGATGGTCATGGCCTTCGAGGAGGAGTTCTCCATAGACATACCGGACGAGGACGCCGAAAAGATACTGACCGTCCAGGACGCCATCGACTACATCGACAAGAAGGCCAAGTAGGGCATCGAAGACCCGCCGGGAACAGGATGTAGGCCGAGGGCCTTGCGTCCTGTTTTCTTTTTGACCGCCGGAGAAGACGCCGCCGGGCGGCCGCCGTGTACGCCCGCGACCCCGGAGAACGGAGAGATACGGCCAGATGAGAAGGGTAGTTGTCACAGGCTTGGGAATCATTTGCCCGCTGGGGACGGGCACCGACGCCGTATGGGAGGCCGCGAGGGAGGGCCGCAGCGGCATCGGACCCATAACGAGGTTCGACGCCTCCGGCTTCCCGGTGCGCATAGCCGGAGAGGTGCCCCGTTTCGATCCCTCGCCCTTCATCCCCCGCAAGGACCTCAAGAAGATGGACCTCTTCATCCAGTACGCCATGGCGGCGAGTCTCATGGCCTTCGAGGACTCGGGGCTGGTCATAGACGAGGACAACGCCGAGCGGGTGGGCGTGTACATCGGCGCCGGCATGGGGGGGCTTCCCGCCATCGAGCACTGGCACAACGTTATGCTCGAAAAGGGGCCGGAGCGGCTGACCCCCTTCTTCATCCCCATGGTCATAATAAACCTCGCCTCCGGCCAGGTCTCCATAAGGCTCGGCGCCAAGGGGCCCAACAGCTGCGCCGTCACGGCCTGCGCCACCGGCACCCACTCCATCGGCGACGCCGCCAAGCTCATAGAGCGCGGCGCCGCCGACGTGATGATAGCCGGAGGCGCCGAGTCGACCATAACGCCCCTTTGCATCGCCGGGTTCAACGCCATGAAGGCCCTGTCGCGCCGCAACGACGAGCCCCGTCGGGCAAGCCGCCCCTTCGACGCCGAGCGCGACGGCTTCGTCGTCGGCGAGGGCGCGGGCGTAATGGTGCTCGAGGAGTACGGGCACGCCAGAAAGCGGGGCGCCCGCATATACGCCGAGCTCGTCGGCTACGGCCTCAACTCCGACGCCTTCCACATGACCACCCCCTCCGAGGGCGGCGAGGGAGCGGCCCGCTGCATGGAGATGGCCCTCGAGGACGGGCGGCTCAACCCCGAGGATATCGACTACATCAACGCCCACGGCACGTCTACCTACTATAACGACATGTACGAGACCATGGCGGTCAAGAGGGTCTTCGGCGACCACGCCCGCCGCCTCATGATGAGTTCCACCAAGTCCATGACCGGCCATCTCCTCGGCGCGGCCGGCGGCATAGAAGCGGTCTTCACCGTAAAGGCGCTACACGACGGCGTCGTGCCTCCGACCGTGAACTACGAGAACCCGGACCCGGACTGCGACCTCGACTACGTGCCCAACAGCGCGCGCGGCGCGCGGCTCCGGGCGGCCATAAGCAATTCCTTCGGCTTCGGAGGCACCAACGCCGTGCTCGCCTTCCGGGCCTTCCGGGGGTAGCGCAGGCCATGGGCGCGCGGGAGAGCAGGGTCGTGGCCATAGCGAGCGACCACGCCGGCAGGGAGCTCAAGGAGGACATAAAGGAGTTCCTCAAAGAGTCCGGCTACGAGGTGCTCGACATGGGCGTCAACAGCGACGCCTCCGTCGACTACCCCGACTACGGCATCCCCGTGGCCGAGAAGGTCTCGAGCGGCGAGATCGAGCGGGCCATACTCCTGTGCGGCACGGGCGTGGGCATGAGCATCGTGGCCAACAAGTTCAAGGGTGTGCGCGCCGCCCTGGTGGGCGACATATACGCCGCCAGGATGGCGAGGGAACACAACGACGCCAACGTGCTCGTCATCGGCGGCCGCCTCGTGGGCAAGGGGCTCGCCCGCGAGATGGTCAGGGCCTGGCTCGAGGCGCGTTTCGAAGGCGGACGCCACCAGCGCCGCCTCGACAAGATAAGAGAGATAGAGGCCAGGATGGTCAAACCTTGAGTCCTCCCAGGCGGAGCCTCTTCGTGAAGGGGCTTGAGGGCCGAGGTTCGTTCGAGTCGCCTTGTGTGTCGTTATGTTTCCCCCCGCCCCCGCGAGGGGTCGGGCCGCAAAGGCGTACCCCCCCCGCCTGGCGCGGGCCGACCCCTCGCGGGGGCGGGGGAAGTGGATCTGAAGAAGGGGGGGCGGTTCCCCCGGCGTAAATCGATCAGGGCTTCCCTGAGATGGTAGGAGACGTGAGATGTCGGTGCTTAAGGAATTCGACCCGGAGATATACGAGGCCATAAGGCTCGAGACGGAGCGCCAGGAGTACAAGCTCGAGCTCATAGCCTCGGAGAACATCGTGAGCGAGGCCGTGCTCGAGGCCCAGGGGAGCGTCATGACCAACAAGTACGCCGAGGGCTATCCGGGCAGGCGCTACTACGGCGGGTGCGAGTACGTGGACATGGCCGAGGAGCTTGCGAGAAGCAGGGCCAGGAGGCTCTTCGGCTGCGAGCACGTCAACGTGCAGGCCCACTCGGGCACGCAGGCCAACATGGCCGTCTACATGACGGTGCTCAAGCCGGGCGATACGATTCTCGGCATGAACCTGAGCCACGGCGGCCACCTGAGCCACGGAAGCCCCGTCAACTTCTCCGGCCAGGTCTACCGCTCGGTCTTCTACGGCGTGGACAGGGAGACCCACCGCATAGACATGGACGAGGTGAGGCGCCTTGCACTGGAGCACAGGCCCAGGCTCATCGTCGTGGGAGCGAGCGCCTATCCGAGGACCATAGACTTCGAGGCCTTCCGCGCCGTGGCCGACGAGACGGGGGCCATGCTCATGGCCGACATCGCCCACATAGCGGGACTCGTGGCCGCCGGCATCCACCCCTCGCCCGTGCCCCACGCCGAGTTCGTGACGACCACCAACCACAAGACTCTCCGCGGCCCGCGAGGCGGCATGGTCATGTGCCGCCGGGAGTTCGCAAAGACGCTCGACAAGCACGTCTTCCCGGGAATGCAGGGCGGCCCGCTCATGCACGTAATCGCCGCCAAGGCCGTGGCCCTCAAGGAGGCCCTGGAGCCGTCCTTCAGGGACTACCAGCGCCAGATAGTGCGCAACGCGGCGGCGCTCGCCGAAAGGCTCATGGAGCTCGGCTACGACCTCGTCTCCGGCGGGACGGACAACCACCTCATGCTCGTGGACCTCACGGCGCTCGACATAACGGGCAAGGAGGCCGAGGAGGCCCTCCAGAGGGCGGGCATAACGGTCAACAAGAACACCATACCCTTCGAGACGCGAAGCCCCTTCGTGACGAGCGGCATAAGGATCGGCGTGCCGGCCGCGACCACCAGGGGCATGAAGGAGGACGAGATGCGGCTCATAGGGGACCTCATAGACCGGGCCGTCAAGGGCCGCGCCGACGAGGCCGGGCTCGACAGGATAAAGGCCGAGGTCAGGGACCTCTGCAAGCGCTTTCCCTTCTACGCCCACAGGCTCGAGGACTGATCGGCGCCGGGCCCCGGCGGCCGCCGTTTGAACGGCGGGGGAACCTTTGAAAAAGGGGCCGCGGAGCCGCAGCCGGCCTCCGACCCCTGTCCCCGGTGGTTCCCAGCGGCGTCCTCCGGGAGGTCGGGGCGCAAGGGCGTATAATCCCGTCCCGGCGCGCCCCGACCTCCCGGAGGACGCCGTGAAGGCGCGGTCAAAGGGAGATCTCCCCCGGTGACGCCCTGTCACGATTACAGGTTGATTTTTTTTGTTCCCTGAGTTATAATAGTAATGTTTCCTTGGGATGTTTCCGGTCTGGATTGATGAATCATGGGGGGGCGGGCCTCTTCGTTCGAGGGTGAGGCCGCTCCGAGGGTTGGTGCGCGCCTCCGGCGGGCCGGGCCCGAAACATGGTGAAAGGCGAGCTCATGGATACCATGGGGTACAAGACTGAAGAGGCGCGCCACACCGGCAGCGGCGGCTCCATAGCCAGGCCTCACAGGGTGCTCATCGTCGACGACAATGCCCAGAACCTGGAGCTTCTCGACGCCCTGCTGACCACGAGCGGCTACGAGGTCGTAAGGGCCTCGAACGGCAGGGAGGCGCTGGAGCGCGTGGAAGAGGACCCGCCCCACATCATCCTCCTCGACGTGCTCATGCCCGTGATGGACGGCTACGAGACGTGCCGCAGGCTCAAGGAGAGCGAGAAGACGCGTTTTATCCCCGTTGTCATGGTGACGGCCCTCAACAGCCTCGAGGACCGGGTGCGCGGCATCGAGGCCGGCGCCGACGACTTCATATCCAAGCCCTTCCAGCGCCCGGAGCTGCTGGCCAGGGTCAAGTCGCTGGTGCGGGTCAAGGGTCTGCTCGACGAGCTCGAGAACGCCCACAACGTCCTCATAAGCCTCGCCGTGGCCCTCGACTTCAACGACCCCTACACCCACGGCCACTCCCAGCGGGTGGCCGAGTACGCCGCAAGGCTCGCGGCCTTCATCGGCCTCTCCGAGGAGGAGCAGGGCAACATACGCAACGCCGGCATCCTCCACGACATAGGCAAGATAGCGACCGACAAGGGCGTGCTCCACAAGCCCGGCGCCCTCAACGACACGGAGTACGACCACGTGAAGCAGCACCCCGTGGTGGGCGAGAAGATATGCAGGCCGCTTAAGTTCGCGCAGCCCTTCCTCCCGGCCATCAGACACCACCATGAAAAGCACAACGGCACGGGCTACCCCGACGGCCTCGCGGGCGAAGAGATCCCCCTGGGCGGCAGGATAATCGCCATCGTCGACGTCTACGACGCCCTCACCACGGTGCGGCCCTACAGGCGCGGCATGCCGCCCAACGTGGCCGTCGAGGTGATGAAGGCCGAGGCGATCAAGGGCTTCTGGGACAGAAGGCTCGTCGACGCCTTCGCCGGCCTGCTCCGCGAGGAAGGCACCGCCGGGCGCACCCCCGCCCGGGCCATCGGCGTCTGACCCGTTTTTCTCCCCCTCCGGCACGTTTGTGCTTGTCTTCCGCCTCCCGCAATGTTATCCTTTCATTACCCTGGGGGAGACGTGGGCCTATGGCCCTTCTACAGAAAGTTTCCCCCAGGGCAATTAATCAGGGTTTCCATCTTTCCACCGATGACCAGGACCGAGCAGATGAGACCAGGGTCTGAGAGCCGCCCGGCCGGTGTCCTCGTCGTCGAGGATGACGAGGCGACGAGGCGGTGTCTCTGCGACCAGCTCACAACGCTGGGCTTCAAGGTGGCCGGCGCGCTCACTTCCGGCGAGGAGGCCGTCGAGCAGGTGGAGCGGATAAGGCCTTCGCTCGTGATAATGGACATCAAGATGCCGGGCATGGACGGCATCGAGGCGGCGAGGCTCGTGAGCCAGAGACACCCCTGCCCCGTCATCATCGTGACCGGCCACTCGCAGGAGGAGCTCATGGACGACGCCGCCGGGGCCGGCGTCTTCGCCTACCTCACGAAACCGGTCACCCGCGCCGCGCTCCAGCCGGCCATCAAGCTGGCGCTCGCCCGCTACGGCGAGTTCAGGGCGCTGAGCGAGGGCATAGACAACCTCAAGGAGGCCCTCGAAACGCGCAAATTGGTGGAGCGGGCCAAGGGCATTCTCATGAAGAGATGTAATGTAGGCGAGGACGAGGCCTTCAGGATGCTCCAGGCCCACTCGCAGAGGGAGAACAGGAAACTCAAGGATATCGCGGAGATGGTCATCTCGGCGAGCAAACTCATGTAGCCCCGGCAAAGCGGCTGGCCGGTTGTTCCAGAATTAATCGTGTATTAAAAGTTTGTAATTTTAAGCTTGACACCCGCACCGTTGTCTGATAACATGAGGGTAAAGGCGGAGTTGAAGGGGACGGATCATGACAGGGGCGTCCCTGCGGAGCGACGGTTGCTCGAGTATCCGCCTTGCGCGGCCTCAGAGGTTACGGCAGCCTCACACGGTTACTGCAGGTGACGGTCTCCACTATACTTTTGAGGCTTTTTCTGTGTCTCGAAAGGGCGGCGTCAGGGTTCAGCAAAGGGTTTCAGGCTCATAATCGTTTTTTAACCGTACCATCAGGAAAGGAGGATAGGGTATGAAAAGGCTTGTGGTGGCAACCCTCGCAGCTGTCGCTGTCGGGCTCTTCGCGGCCGGGCCGTCCATGGCTCTCCACAAGAACTTCGACAACAAGCTCACATGCGGCAACTGCCACACCATGCACAACAGTCAGGGTAACAGCGAGATCGGCGGTACCACGGGTACCGGGGCGCTCGTGCTTCTCAGGGGCAACGTCTCCGGCAGGCAGGAGATCCACAACTTCTGTCTCCAGTGTCACGCCTCCAACGGCGCCCAGGCCGGCGACACCTTCAACAACAACCACCCGGCTCCCAAGGTCTACATCGACGGCTCCGACGGCGGCGGCATAGGCGGTACCGGTGTGGACTTCAAGAGCACCGGCGACTTCGGCCAGATAGGCGCCGGCGGCGACTTCTCCGGCGAGCTCACCGGTAACAGCTCCGGCTGGAGTGTGAGGACCGACAGGGGCCAGAACAACATAGCCCGCGGCTTCGGCCATTCGCTGGGCGCCACCAACGTGCTGCCTCCCGGCTCGGCCGACGGCAACCTCGCCGCTTTCTCCTGCACGAGCTGTCACGACCCGCACGGCGCGTACGACGCCGACACCAGCACGGTCGACAAGTATCGTAACCTGAGGAAGACCCCCACCGGCTCTGGCTCCACTTCGGTCAACGTCAACGACAACACGACGAGCTGGATAGGCATGGGCGGGCAGAGCTCGGCGGCCTTCGCCAACGCCGTCATGATCGGTACCGACAAGACGACGGCCATCTGGCCCGTCTACGACTCGGACAACACCCTCGTCGGTGACGGCGGCACGGCCGACCAGGCGATATCCAACTACTACCCCGTCAACTCGGGCGACAGCATCTCCAACTGGTGCGCCACCTGCCACGACAACTGGCACGAGGACATCGCCACGACCAACGACACGGGCAGCGGCGACTGGAGACGCCACCCGGTGGACGAGATAATCTACGCCCCCGGTAACGCCAACCAGAAGTCCGGCGCCGGCGTGGACATCATCAACCTGAGCAACTACACCCAGGCGCTCATCGCGGCCGGTAAGGCGCTGCCTGTGGCCAACAACGCGTCCGACGGCAGCGGTGTATACTACCTCGACCCGGCGAGCTACAACAGCACTGACAGGGTCTTCTGTCTCTCCTGTCACTTCGCCCACGGCGGTCCCTACTACGACAACCTCAGGTGGGACTACCTCAGTGAGGTGTGGCCGGGCGGCTCGGCCGGTCAGTCCGGTAACTCCATCGCCTCGACCGTCGGTTGTCAGCTCTGCCACAACAGGTAAAGACGACCGGTAGTCGGACGACGGTTCGACAAGGCTGAACTTCTGAAGGGGGGAGGGATTCACACTCCCCCCTTTTTTTGTGGCGGCCGCTGTCGCCGGCGGGAGGAGACCGGAGAGAAAGGTAACTCAGGGCTTCAACGGTCCGCCGCGACAGGGCCGGGAAACCGGGTGCGCAGATGTCGGCAGTCATCTACAGGCTCATAGGCGCGGTTGTTGCGGCCGCGGTCCTGCTGCTCCCAACACCGTCAGGCGTCCACGCACAGGACGAGCAGCGCGGGCCGGCCACCGTCTACGTGAAGTTCCTCTTCGGCTTCGACGCAAAGCTCAGCGGCACACCCCTCACCTGGGTGAGCTGCATCTTCATCGACCCGGCCAGCGAGGAGGTCTACCTCCTCGACTCCGGCAACAGTCGGGTCGTCGTCACCGACAGGGAGGGCATCTTCCTCTACCAGTTCCGCTACAGCGAGGCCGGACTCTCAAACCCCCGCTACCTCTCCGTCGATCCCCGAAACGGCGACATCTACATGGCCGAGAACAACCGCATCGCCGTGCTCAACTACAGGGGAGACTACAAGCGCGACGTGGACCTCACCAAGGTGCCGGACTACGAAAGACTCCAGATACAGTCCTTCTACATCGTATACGACGACGACGGCGGCGGCCGCATATACATGGGCGACAATACGCTCGGCAGGGTGGTGACCGTAACCCTCGACGGCGAGTTCGTCGGCCAGTTCGTGAGGGACGACGTGGTCTTCGGCAATGTCAAGGGCCTCTACGTCGACGAGGAGAACGAAGAGCTCGTCTTCCTCGATCCCGGCATGTTCAGCGTCTTCATCTTCGGTCTCGACGGCGAGTTCATCCACCGCTTCGGCCGTGTCTCCAGTCTCATGGGAGGGTTCAGCATGGCCACGGGCATGGCCGTGGACAAGGCCAACGGGAGGATAATCGTAGTCGACACGAACAGGATGATGATCATAGGGTTCGACTGGGACGGCAAGGCCCTCTTCGAGTTCGGCGGCCCCACGGTCTTCAAGTGGCCCCGCGCCGTGGGCGTGGACTTCGAGGGGCGCATATACGTGGCCGACAACACCGGGGTCATCAAGGTATTCGAGGTGGTGGAGTGAGCGAAGCGTCCCCGCAGAGAGCTTCCTTGCGCCGGCGCCCACGGCGTGATGCGGCGTCCATGGCCGGCGCCTGCCGCATAGGCGCCCTCGTCCTCGCCGCCGCGGCGCTCCTGCTCGCGCCGTGGGCCGGAGGCGGGGAGGCCCTGGGCAGCGTCCATGGACTGCGCCTGCTCAGCACCATAGAGCGCTACTACGGCGAGACCTTCGATACGCCGCTCGACATCTTCGTGAGCCTCGACGACGAGGAGATATACCTCGTCGACGGCGGAAGGAGCGAGGTCTTCATCTTCGACCTCGAGGGCACCCCCATCTTCCGCTTCGGCAGGCGCCAGGGCGTCTCCAATCCCACGGCCGTGGCCGTGAGGGACGGGCTTATCTACCTCAGCCAGGAGGGAAAGGACTATATCGAGATATTCAACTACCGCGGCGAGAGCGTGGGACGCATAGCCCCGGACGGCGGCGTCCCCTTCAGCCCGGGCAAGATGCGTTTTGACGTGGCGGGAAACCTCTACGTGGTGAACAAGGCCCGGTCCACCTGTATCGTCTTCGACAGTGAGCTCAACTACGTGGGCGCCGTGGGCAGGCGCTTCAACTCGCTGACGGCCGTGGCCGTCTCCGAGGAGAGGGTGTATCTCATAACCCCCTACGAAGAGCAGGCCGTCAACGTCTACGGCCTCGACGGCGCCTTCATCATGAGCTACGAGGCGCTGGAGACGAGGGGGGGGACGCTGGGGCTCCCCATCGACGGCCGTGTCGACGCCTCCGGGAACCTGTGGCTCGTCGATGCGCTCCGCGGCGTGGTGGTCTACGACCGGGACGGACGGGAGCGCTGGCGTTTCGACCGCTACGGAACGGCCCGTGGAGAGGTCTTTTTCCCCGTCGATATTGATTTCGGCAGGGAAAATATGGTATATTTATTAGAAAAAGGCACTAAAAGAATCAGCGTTTTCAGGATGCTCGACTGAGTCCGGCGGTAGACGGCGAGAGCAACGCGGAAGTGTGCCAGTACCCCCGGCTCCCGGGCCGGCCGTGGCAGGGATAGGCCCACACAGCCCCGAGAGGAAAGCGAATGCCTTTGTCGACTGGAGTCTCAAACCGTGGAGCCCTCTGGAGGCTGATAAGCAGGGTCGTTTCTCTTGCAGCGGCGCTGCATATCGGCATCGGCGTCGGCCTGGCCGGCGAGTATCACGCCACCAAGGAGGAGACCTTCTCCAAGACCACGGAGACACTGGCCTGCTCGCAGTGCCACACCATGCACGGCACCCAGGGCGGGGCGTCCATGATATACACGGGGGGGACGGCCACCTATCCGGCGCTCATCCGCGCCGCCTCCATAGTGGAGCTGTGCCGCACCTGCCACGAGGCCAACTCCCTGGGGATGAGCAATCCCACGCCGCCCGACGTGTGGAACAACACGCTCGGCTACGTGGCCTCGGCCGGCGACTTCAACGACAGGGGGGTCTCTCCGGCCAACGAGGCCAACCGCCATTCGGTGGGGCAGAGCAACAAGGTTCCGCCGGGCTCCAACCCGACGCTCACCATACCCTACTTCAGCTGCATAAGCTGCCACGATCAGCACGGCAACACGAATTTCAGGAACCTGCGCTTTCGTCCCGGCAACGCCACATCGGACATAACGGTCAGCTACAGGCTCGACAACAGCTCGCAGTGCTCGGACGGGACCTCCACGCCCTGTGACGTGAACAACGATACCACCTCAAACCCCCTTTCGCAGGCCAATCTCACCAAGTACCAGCGCGACAACGTGACGTTCACCAGGACGGCCAGCAACACCAACGGCATCGCCGCATGGTGCGGCGGCTGCCACAACGACTTCCACGGCGCCGGCGGGGCCTCCAACATGGGAGGAAGCCCCTCGGGCGACACCAACACGGGGAACCCGTGGAAACGCCATCCGGTGCGGGACGTCGATATAAACGAGGGACAGACCAACATGCACGCCGACAGGGCCAACTGGGCCTCCGAGTATCCGACCGCCCAGCTCAGGGTGGTCAACCCCGACGACGTAGACCCGACCTCCAGCGTGGCCGACGAGCAGCCCTTCTGCCTCACCTGCCACTATGCGCACGGCGGCGGCAACCCCAACAGCGCCACCGACCCGGCTTACGACCACAGCAACCTCGTGCAGCTCGATACGTCGGTGCCGCCGAAGCTCAACATCGAGAGCGGCTACAACACCTCCACCGGCATGCTCCGAAACGTCTGCCAGAAGTGCCACAACCAGTAGCCGGCCTCAGGCGGCCCACCGCCGTGCCGCATCCCTCTTGGCTTGTTCCGGGCGAGATTCGGGAGCCTCCCGGCAGAGGCCTCTTCTCATGGGCAGCCGCGAGGCCTGAGCGCGCCAGGCGGGGTTTGTTACGCCTTTGCGCTCCGGCCTCGCGGCCTCCGCTACGCGGGCAGGCCGCAATAGACGGGGAATCCGAGGCGGGCGCTGGGCCCGGGCTCCCTTCTTCGGAAAGGGTTCCACGCCGGCAGTGAACGAATCATATCTTCCAGAGGGGAAAGAGGAACGTCCATGAAACAGATCGGTCTTGTCGTCGTCATGGCCCTTCTCATAGGCGGGGTCATCTACGGCGGCTACTACGGCTACAAACTCAAGAACACGCCGCCCGAGCAGGTCGTCTACACCGACGCGGCGCAGATGCAAGAGGACATCGAAAGGCTCGAGGGCCTGAAAAAGAGCAGGGGTCTGAGCTGGCAGGACGCCTACCGTCTCGGCGTGGCCTACGTCCAGAGCGGCCGCATCGCCGAGGCCGTGGCCCAGCTCGAGGACGTGGCCGAGCGCAGGCCCCGTTTCTACAAGACCTACGTCTCCCTCGGCATGGCCTATTTCCGCAGCGGAGAGTACGAGAAGGCCGTCTCCGCATGGAATACCGCCATGGAGCTCGACCCGGAGCAGTCGGCCTTCCTCGACGAGATGATAAAGAGGGCCGAGCGGAAGATCGAGTTCATAAAGAGGATAGCCGAGCTCGAAGAGGAGATACAGAGACCCGGAGCCTCGTGGGAGAAACGTTTCGAGCTGGCCACCCTCTACTTCGGCATGAAAGAGGTCGCCAAGGCGAGAGAGCAGCTCGAAGAGGTCGTCAAGAGCCGCAAGGACATGCCCGAGGTGTACGACGCCCTCTCGCGCACCTACATGATGGAGGGGCGCGTAAAGGATGCCGCCGATGCGCTGGGCAGGGCCGCAGAGCTCAGCCCCGACAACGAAGACTACAAAAAACGCCTCTCCGAGATGGAGAACTACCTGGCCGCTCAAGAGGAGCGCCCCGACCGGTAGGGCACGGCCCGCCGACACCCCCAACACACCGTTTTTTTGTCAACACCTGCTAAAGAAAGCCGTCCCCCTTCCGAAAAGTATTATATCGGCTCCATGAGACGGCCTCATATGATCGATTACCCTGAGGGAACCTTTTTGAAAAAAGGTTCCCTCAGACTCCCTCCAAAAACTTTCAATACGAGTTGGTTTCCCCCTGTTTTGCCAAGCAAAACAGGGGGAAACCAACTCGTATTGAAAGTCTTTGAAGGGGGTCTGGGGGAAACGTGGGCCTATGGCCCTTCTACAGAAAGTTTCCCCCAGGGTAATTAATCAGAGTTTGCCGAACATTTCATCAAAAGGAGGGGGACTGTGCATACTCCTCGCGGAGAGTCTCAGTCCGGCGGTGGCAAGAGGTACTCGTTGAAACTGTACAGGCCCAAGATAGGCGTAGGTCCCAAGACATGGATGGCGTTGTCGGTGATATTCTGGGTGCCCATCGTGGGACTGGCCGCCGTCCTGTTTTTCTTTTTCAAGAGCATAGTCTATGAAGAGACGCTCGGTTCCATAAACATCCACCTCAAGGGGGCGGAGGGGGTGTTCAGCGAGCGCCGCCAGGTGGTGGAGAGTCTGGCCGCCGAGGCGGCCGGCCGTCAGGAGGTGCGCTCGGCGCTTGCGGGCCGTGACGAGGCCGCCCTGAGGTCGGTGCTGCTCGAGCTCGGAAAGCGCAATCCCTTCATCGACATCTGGGCCTTCGTAGACGACAAGCAGCGTGTCGTGGCCAGGCGAAGCGGCGCGAGCGGCGATATCATGCGCCTGGGCGACACAATCCCCAACGCCATAACCCAGGGCGATGTGACAAGCTCGGTGGAGCTTGTGAGCACCGAGTTCCTGGCCCGCGAGTCACGGGAGCTCACCGAGCGCATAAAGGACAAGACGGCCATAGCCCAGTTCGTCGTCGCTCCTGTGAGAGGCGGCGACAAGGTGATCGGCGCCCTCGTGGCCGGCATGGTCCTCTCCGGCGACCCCTGGCTCGGCAACGCGGTCTACGAGCGTTACGGCATAGAGCTCGCGCTCTTCGCAGGCGAGCCCCCGGAGTACTCCTTCCTCCACGCCACGGCCTCCCTGCCCAGGAGCACCTGGGTCATCGGCCAGCCCATACCCGAAAAGCTCAACTTCGAGATATCGCTCGGCAGGCCCTTCAGCGGCATCGTGACCGTAGACGGCAGGGAAAACCTCGTGGCCTTCGAGCCCCTGAAGGACAGCCGCAACCGCATCATCGGCGCCCTCGGCGTGAGCATGCCGGCAAAGGAGATCGAGGGGCTTGTGCTCCGCACCATCGCCAAGGGCGTTGCCATTGCGGCCCTGCTCGGTCTCGTAATAGCCGCCGTAGTCACCTTTTTCATCCATGCCGACATCACCAGGCCCATGAAGCTTCTGGTGGAGGCCATGGAGGCCTTCGGCAGAGGCGAGATCGACATAAGCGTCGACCTCAAGACGGGCGACGAGTTCGAAACCCTCGGCTCGGGTTTCAACGTCATGGCCCAGGGCATCCAGAGGCGGGAAGAGCGTCTGAAAAAGCACAACGAGGTCGCCAAGCTGCTCATGAGCACCCTCAACCTGCAGGAACTCCTCGAGAGGATACTCGACATAGTCGTGGAGGTGACGGACTCGCAGCTTGGGATCATATACCTGTGCGAGAACGAGGGCGGCGAGGCGGTCCTCTCGCCGCGCGTGCGCTACGGCACGGCGTCGGAGCTCAAGACCCTGAAGATTGACTCCGGCTATCCCGGCCGGGCCGCCAGGGACATGCGCACCTTCATCGTGGCGACGCCGGAGGGCGCCGAGGCGGAGCTCATGGAGCTCGGCTTTGCCAAGGTCACGCCCCGGGAGGTCGCCTACATACCGCTTTCCTACCAGGAAAAGCTGCTGGGCGTGCTCGTCGTGGGAAGCTCGGGCCGGTACAGCGAAGACGAGGTCCAGCTCTTCGACTACCTGGCCAGCCAGATTTCCATCGCCCTCGACAACGCCATAATGCACCAGCAGATCCAGGAGCTCTCCATCACCGACGCCCTCACCGGCCTCTATAACCGCCGCTACCTCAACAAGCGGCTCGGCGAGGAGTGGGCACGCAGTCTGCGCCACAAGGAGCCGCTCTCCATCTTCCTCTCCGACGTCGACAACTTCAAGTCCGTCAACGACACCTACGGCCACGACCGCGGCGACGAGGTCCTCAAGCACATCGCCGCCACCATCAAAAAATGCGTGCGCAAGGAAGACATCGCAGCCCGCTACGGTGGAGAGGAGTTCGTCATCGTGCTGCCGGACACGAAGGGCGAGGACGCCCGCGTCTTCGCCGAGCGCGTGGCCGCCGCCGTGAAGGAGCACAAGTTCGAGTGGATGGGCCGGGGTGTGACCATGAGCATAGGCATCGCCTGTCTCCCGGAGGTGAAGGTAGACAGCTACGACGACCTCGTCCAGGCCGCCGACCAGGCCATGTACCGCGCCAAGGTGACGGGCAAGGACCGGGTGGTGGTCAAGGGCGCCGACGGCGACGACGCATAGACCGTCTCGACGAGACCCCGAGCCCCGCGGGGAAGCTCTCTGAGCAGGCCCGCCTCCCCCGCCCGCACACCACTTCGATAACTCTGACTCGGGCCGAAGGGCCTCGTTCCCTTCCTTCGGGCATGAACGCGGACGCGGCTCGAAGAGCGAATGAGAGGTCTTTGGAGGTTCCCCCGGTCTCGTTACGGCGGGAGAGGGTTGTCTCTTACGGGCGGGGCGGAACACGCCCCGCCCGTTTACCGGTCGTCGAGGAAGGCCAGTCTCCTTTCGAGTTCGGCGCCGTCGCCGAGTGACTCGGCGAGCCCGGCTGGCCGGCCTTGCGGCGGGAGGCCGACCACCGGCCTTCGCCGCAGCCCCATCCCCCTCAGCTCCCTTTTCAGTTCGCCGTGGTGGGGGTCGATCTCAAGGCCCTTTCTGAAGGCCTTGGCGGCGAACTCCAGGCATCCTCCGAGCTGGCAGACGCGACCGAGGTTTAGATATATGTCGGGATTGTGGATCTCTCGTCGAACGGCCATTATGCCGAGCGAGAGGGCCTGTTCGTAGTCGCCTTCCACTCTGGCTATACTGAGGGCGTAGTACGAAAGGGCGGCGGCGTCCATGGTGAAGAGCAGGTCCTTTTCGAGGACCTCTATGGCCTCGGCGTAGCGGCCGGCCCGCGCAAGGGCCATGCCCTCTTCGATCCTTCTCCGGTTGTGGGGGTCAAGCATAGGCGGCC
The DNA here is from genome assembly GCA_011375175.1 of Deltaproteobacteria bacterium. Classification (NCBI taxonomy): domain Bacteria; kingdom Pseudomonadati; phylum Myxococcota; class Myxococcia; species Deltaproteobacteria bacterium. The sequence continues at coordinate 46,689 of DRME01000072.1, forward strand.
CTTCGATGGTTGCGCTATTTGCAGAGAGCTGCAGACGGCGGGTGAGCCCTGTTTGATTATAGCCGTCCGGGCGCGCCGCCATATGTGACGTGGGTCACGGGACGGGTGAATTTCGGCGATCCCTTTAATGCGGTTGTTTTTTTCTTGATGATCGGATATAATGGAAAGCAATCGTTGATGCGGTCTTCTCGCAACCGGCCTTCCGGGCCGGTGTCGCCCGGTCGGTTGTCGCTTGACCCTTCCGGTGCTCAAGCGGACACCTCGAAGCCCTGTGCGGCGGGACCTTCGATTTCGATTCTGCACAGACATTTGCGGTGACGCCTTTATTCGCTCGACCAATGCCTTTCGTGACCGGGTGTCCAGGAGCCTTTCCATTTTCATGTAGATATCGGCAGTGGGGTGACGGCAGGTTGGGCCGCCGGTGTTGACGTCTACAGTCTTCCCGTCCCGCCGGTTCCGGTGCCGGCAGGCTCGCGGCCGGTGAGGGGTTGTAGCTCGGTCCCGAAGGCCGCCGGAGGTGGGGCTGTTTGCAGGTGCGCGGCCTTTGGCGTCGGGTCTTTCGACTCCGGCGTCCGCTGAACTGGTGAAGCGTAGAACTCTGTAACGGTGCCGGCGGCCGGCGACTCCCTCCGACGCCGTGCGACAAAGAAGGTGACGGCCGAATGCTCAAAGGTCTTCTGAGGAAAAAGCGCAACAGCAGGAAGCTCTGCATAGTCGGTCTCGACGGCGTGCCCTGCACGCTGCTCAAGGAATACATGGACAAGGGGTATCTGCCGTCCCTGTCGCGCATACTCGATGGCGGTTTCAGGCTCCACCAGATGGACGCCTCGATCCCCGACGTCTCGTCCACGTCGTGGACCTCCTTCATGACCGGCGTGAACCCGGCCGAGCACGGCATCTACGGCTTCATGGACCTGCGGCCCGGAGGCTACGAGCTCTTCTTCCCCAACTCGTCGGACATAAAGGCCCCGGCGCTCTGGGACATCGCCGGGAAGAGAGTCGACGGCAAGACGTCGACTCTCGCCGAGAGTTACGGAGACCGCCTTTGCGAGCCTCTTCGTTCCGTCGTGCTCAACATACCGCAGACCTACCCGGCCCGGCCTCTGAACGGCCTGCTCACCGCCGGGTTCGTCTGCCCCGACCTGAGAAAGGGCACCTACCCAGACTCGCTCTACCGCTACCTCGACTCCATCGGCTATCTCTCCGACGTCGACGCAACCAGGGCGGTGAGCGACGCCGACGGCTTCTTCAGGGAGCTGTTCGAGGCCCTCGAAAAGCGAAGGATCGCCTACGAGCACCTCATGAGGAACGAGGAGTGGGACCTCTTCATCGGCGTAGTCACCGAGACGGACAGGCTCCACCACTTCTTCTTCCACGCGGCCCGCGACGACGGCGACCCGCGCCACCGGGTCTTCGTCGACCTCTACCGGGAGATCGACTCGCTCGTGGGCTCGCTCTTCGACACCTTCATGGACATGACCGGCGGCGAGGGCTTCTTCATGACCATGTCGGACCACGGTTTCACTACACTCGAGAGGGAATTCTACATCAACGCATGGCTCAGGCGCGAGGGCTTCCTCAAGCTCGACCCCTCGGGCAGCTTCTACGAGCAGGTGGCCGCGGGCACCAGGGCCTTTGCGCTCGATCCCGCCAGGATATACATCAACGTCGAGGGGAGGTATCCGCGTTCCGGTGTCGCCGCCGCCGACAGGGACGCCGTGAAGTCGGAGCTCAAGTCCCTCCTCTCGGAGATCCGCCACAGTGACGGCAGGAAGGTCGTAAGGGAGATATACGACGGCGACGAAATCTACGACGGACCCATGCGCGCCAGCGGGCCGGACCTGGTCTGTCTCCCCAGCGACGGCTTCGATATCAAGGGCGCCCTGAAAAAGGACGAGCCTTTCGGAAAGGGACACTTTACGGGAATGCACACATCCTATGACGCCCACTGCGTGCTGCCCGAGGGAGCGCGGACGCCGGAGCGCCTTCAGATAGAGAACCTCGCCTGGATCGCCCTGGAATACCTCGCCGGTCGAGGCGCTTAGTTCGGAAAGGAGTTACATGCCATGGATCATCTCAGTGCGCTGGAGAACAAGAGCATCTTCATAATAAGGGAGGCCTACTACAGGTTCCGCAACATCGCCATGCTCTGGTCTGTAGGCAAGGACTCTACCACCCTTCTGTGGCTTTGCCGCAAGGCCTTCTTCGGCAGGATACCCTTTCCGGTAATCCACATCGACACGGGCTACAAGTTCCCCGAGATGTACAGGTTCAGGGACGAGTACGCCAGGAAATGGGGGCTCAACCTCATAGTGGGGCGCAACGAGGAGAAGATAGCCGAGGGCATGGGGCCCGACAAGGGCGCAAAGCTCGACTGCTGCAACGAGCTCAAGACCAACGCCCTCAAGCAGACCATAGCGAAGTACGGGATCGACGCGCTCTTGCTGGGCATACGGCGCGACGAGCACGGAATACGCGCAAAAGAGAGGGTCTTCTCGCCGCGCGACGACGACTTCAAGTGGAACTACGAGGACCAGCCCGCCGAGCTCTGGGACCAGTACAAGTCCACCGCCGCCGAGGACAATCACTTCAGGATACATCCCATACTCCACATGACGGAGCTTGACATCTGGCGCTACATCAGGCGGGAGAATATCCCTCTCTCGGAGCTGTATCTTGCCAGGGACGGCAAGCGCTACCGGAGCCTGGGATGCGTGCCATGCTGCGGCCCCGTGGAGTCGACGGCGTCGAACGTGGACGAGATTATATACGAGATCGAACACTCCACGACCTCGGAGCGCGCCGGAAGGGCCCAGGACAAGGAGGATGCCTACACCATGCAGAAACTGCGCTCGCTGGGCTACATGTAAGGAGGAACCGCGATGATGGAGGAGAATTCGCTTCACATAGTGATAGTAGGGCACGTCGACCACGGCAAGAGCACCCTTATAGGGAGGCTCTTCTACGACACCGGTTCCCTCCCCCCCGACAAGCTCGAAGAGATAAGGCGCATAAGCGCTTCCCAGGGCAGGGACACGGAGTTCGCCTATGTGATGGATCACCTCGAGGAGGAGCGCAACAAGGGCATCACCATAGACATAGCCCATACCTTCTTCACCACCGACAGGCGCCGCTACGTCATAATAGACGCGCCCGGCCACAAGGAGTTCATAAAGAACATGATAAGCGGAACGTCGCAGGCCGAGGCGGCGCTCCTTCTCGTCGACATAAGCCAGGGCATAAGGGAGCAGACCCGCAGGCACTGCTACATACTGAGCATGCTCGGCGTGAGACAGGTGGCGGTGGTGGTCAACAAGATGGACATGGTCGGCTACGACCGTCAGCGCTTCGAGGCCCTGGCAACGGAGATCACGGCGCTTCTCGAAGGTCTCGGCGTGACCCCTTCCTATGTGATACCAATCAGCGCAAAGCTGGGCGACAACGTGGCGGCCCGTTGCGAGCGGCTCGACTGGTTCGACGGTCCAACGGTGCTCGAGGCCCTTGACAGTTTCGAGGCCCTCAAGGTGGAGGAGAAGGGGTTGAGGTTCCCGGTCCAGGACATCTACGACCTCGACGGTGTCGCCGTCGCCGTGGGCCGGGTGGAGGCCGGACGGATCGAAAAGGGCCGCAAGGCGATAGTCCTTCCCGACAACAGGGAGGTGACGATCCTTGAGGTGAAGAAATTCGGCGAGGACGACATGGCCTGCGCCGGCGCCGGCGAGTGTGTGGGGCTGAGGATCGAGGGAGAGGGGCTGCGCAGAGGTCACGTGCTCGTCGACAAGCCCACGGCGACCGTGACCGACACCATAGAGGCCAATATCTTCTGGATGGTGGAGAAGGATTACGAGATGGGCGTTCCCGTCACATGGAAGTGCGCCACCCAGGAGGCGCGCGGCACGATAAGGAAGATCAGCAAGCGCTTTGATCCCGCCTCCATCGAGATCATAGAAAAGGACGCCAGCCGCATAAAGCCCGCCGAGGTAGCCGAGGTTGAGATAAGACTCGACCATCCGGTGGTCATCGACAGGTTCGCCGACATCCCCGAGATGGGGCGCTTCGTCCTGGAGCACAGGGGATACCCCGTCGCCGGCGGCATCATAATCTGACGATTCGGCGGCCGCGGCGAACCGGCAATGGCGTGGTCTCGGGAAGGTCCGCCGCCGTGTGCTCCACGTGGCGACGGCAAACCTGCCAGTTCCTCACATAAAAACGTCTAATCAACGAAGTATGATGTCTTCAAACGTCTGTGGCGCAAGTGACTACGCAGCGTTCCGTACTCTGTGAGGGAGTTGGGGCATTCTGTTGCCGGCTGATAGAGTATTGTAGTCGAAGCGGCACGGCCACCTGCTTCCCGGCCGAGAGCCTGTTGTTCGACCGCCCTCTCGCAGCCTCGCTCGCTGAGGCAAGGCTCGACACCATATGCTTCTCCATTGATGACTTTGGTGGGACAGCGGATGCCGTTCGGCGGAAGCGGGTCGCATTCGTCAAGGTAAGACGGGTGCTCGAAAACGTCCTTACAGGGCGCGGCGGGGCAAACGACCGAAGATCGAGATATGCACGACCATATTCGATTCTGCAAGCGGTTGAAATCAAGGGACCGGAGGATGGCGTGGCTGTTTTGTCTTCGGAAAAGATCGATTTGCTATACAACGAGGTGCGCAGGGGTGGGTGGACTAAAGGATTCTCGCTGTTGGCCTCGTCTCTGCCTTTCGATGAGGTATTGCTCCTGGACAATGTCGTCAACGGCGGCTTTGTTGGCTGGAAGTTGCTCCTTGATCTCTCTGGAATAAGAAGAGCCTTGATAGTTGAGACTCTGCTGGGGAATATAACGGAATCATTCGCACTCCATTGCGGCGAAGTCCACACGCTGCACTTCGATCAGCGGATACTGGAATGTGTAGTGGAAAGGTTGAAGGAGAAGAAGATTGAAAATGTAACCCATGGCAGGCTTGATGGCGGCAAGGACCTGCCTTTTGTCGATAACTCCTTTGATCTGATTGTCGTGCACGATATGGGTGTCGTATTCCAGTATCTTGACGGCGGGGCGGCACATAAAGAAAAGTTGAAATGGTTTTTGGGGGAGACAAGAAGGCTCTTGGCGGAGTCCGGTACCCTTTACCTTTCGTTCGGTAACAGGCTCGGCCTCTATAATCTTTTTCACCGGACAAGGCGCGGGAGCGGTGTTGCAACTCCAGGAAGTGAGAGGGAGTTGTTCTCAATGTATGAGGTTAAGAGGGTTCTGCGTGAAAGCGGTCTAAACTCGTTTAAATTCTATGCGGCAAACCCCTCAATAGAGGAGATGAGACAAATCAGGAGGTTGTGTTCTCCCATGGACTTTAGCTGGAGGGAGAAGGGTGGGAGCAGGGGGGTTAAAGCCGCTATAAAGGATTACTTCAAGAGTTCGGGTATATGCGCTCAGGCCTTTGTGGTCACTGCCTCAACTTCCGGGGGGGCAGGATTCTTGGAACAAATAATCGATTATTCAGGGTTGGGCGAGAAAGGATGCAAGATAAAGGATTTCAAACTGGGCAATGTCCCTATAGCGATACTCGAATCTGACGAAAACAAAGTACGTGACGGAGGTTTCGTCGTACGCTTGCCTCTCGACAAAGAACGCATCGGTCTTTGCAAGCGCAACGCCGACACATTGAGCTTGCTGGCGGAGATGAAGTGGGAGGGGGTCGGCATATCCCGTCCCTGGAAAAAGACTTACAATGGACTGACCTTCTTTGTGGAGGATAAGATAGCGGGTGTTTCGGCCAGAGACAACCTCGGCGCTTCCTTCGCAGACTGCTTTACGAATATTGCCGATTACTTGATCGACATGCACCTGAGAACCGCAAGAAGGGCTACATTGACGGCTGATTCTTTCGTAAGGCTTTTTGAACCCTATAAGAGCTTTCTTGAAAGCAATCTCGACAAGGCCGACGGCGGTCGTCTCGGCTCCTTCGAGAGGTTTGTGAGGACGAGGCTCGTGGGGGCGGAGCTTCCGAAGGTGCTCCAGCACGGCGACTTGAGCCTGGAGAATGTCTTGGTCGACCCGGAAACGGCTTCCGTTAATGGTATCATAGACTGGGAGTTCTCCGAGCACGAGGGACTGCCTTTTATTGACTGCCTTCAGCTGATCGCTTCCAAGCGAAGAGTGCAACAGAGGAAGACTCTCGGCGATATCTTTGCGACGGTCATCTTGCCGTTGAGGTTCGATGCCTTGGAGAAAAACTTTGTGGAAAGGTATGTCGAAGCTCTTGGAATAGACAGGAACCTTCTGGCGCCGTTGGCGATCATATCGTGGCTTCATCATATTGTAAGAAAAGTGCGATTTCAATTCTTGTGGAGCCATCCCGAGTGGAAGGAAAACGGGATAGCCGGACCATTCAGGGTCGTAAGGTCCCTGTACTTGTGACGATCGCCACCGTGGACGGTATGAAGAACCGAATAGTATTGTTTTTCGCCATGGCCGACTCAGACATCGGCAACGTCTTTTCGGGACGGCCTGTTAATACTCCGGCCACAAGTATGCCTGAATATGCTATAGTAATCTCGTGGAAAAGATAGAGACTCGCAGACTATCCGAAGCAGTGTTTGAGGACAAGGGCCTTAAGCCGCTGCGGTTGATGAAGAAGGGGATTGGTCGCCTCCGAAGTGGAGGAAGTTGCAGGTCTACATGGAGAGACTGACGGGTTGGTGTCCGTTCCGGGCGATCATCAGCTCGGATAAGGCGCTCAGCTCCATGGACGGCTTTCGCGGTAGGGGCCGGAACGCTTTTGAGAGTATTTCCGGCGTGAAGATCCACTATACTTCCATGGAAATTGTGTTTAACTACCTTGAGGGAGCCGGGGGCTTATACGCCGGCTCCCCCGGCGGAACACATCAGAGTCTCCATAATAGATATAGCCGGTCGACTTGACGGCCACCGTTGGGTATCGAAGAAGTTTCCTGAGATGGGTTAAATCGACTTTTCTTCCATCAGTGTACGCCTGAGTTATGAGAGTAGAGCTTATAGAATCGTGCGACGGCCTCAAGCGGCTCTCGGGCAGATGGAATGAACTGCTGGAGGAGAGCGGCTGCGCTAACATATTCCTCACCGAGGAATGGGTCTGGACGTGGTGGGAGTGTTTCGGTGACGGCAAGCGACTGTATATAATAACCGTGTATACCGACGAGGGAGAGCTTGTGGGTATCGCGCCCTTCTTGAGACATCGTGTCCGGACTTGCGGAATGGACTTCACGGCGGTGGGATTGCTTGGTTCGGGCGACGAAGTCTCGCCCGACTACCTCGACATAATCGTCCGTAAGAATATGAGCGACAAAGTAGCGGAAGAGGTGGCCGGCTTTCTTCTCGGCGCCGGCAAGAGGGACTGGGACCTTGTTGCTCTCAACGATGTGCTCTCCAACTCGATCGTGATGGCCATGGTGAAGAAAATGGCCGACAGCCGGGGATTGAAGTTGTGGGACTTTCCCCACAACGCTTGTCCGTATATCCGTCTGCCCGATACGTGGGACGAATACTCCAAGAGTATCTCCGGCAAGAAGAGATACGAGATGAGAAGGAGGCTCAAGCTGCTGAAAAAGGACCACCGTGTGGAGTTTGTGCGGCTTGAGAGGAGAGAGGATGTTGAAGACGCCCTCAGTACCTTCTTCTCCCTACATTCAGGCCGCTGGGAGGGACGGGGTAAAAAAGGGATGTTTGACGCCCATAATAATGTCATGGCCTTCCACAGGAAAGTGGCACCTCTGCTCTTTGAAAGGAACTGGCTTCGCATCTTCTTCTTGAAGGTCGACGGCAAGCCGGTGGCGGCGCTCTACGGCTTCGAATACGACCGACGACTCTTTCACTACAACGCCGGCTACGATATCAGCTGGTCGAAGTTTGGAGTGGCCAAGCAACTCATTGCCTTTGTAATCGAGGAGTCTATCGTCAATGGTCTTGTTGAGTTTGACTTCCTGAAAGGGGAGGAGCCTTACAAGTACGACTTCACTAAGACCCAGCGACAGCTCTTCACCGCTCTGCTCTGGAGCGACTCGCTGAAAGGAAGGCTCCACAGGGTGGCTAATGGCGCCTTGCGTAAACTGAAAGGCTATAAACGACAAATCAACACCTGAAGGTGGGGGCCGTATACGACTTGCAGGTTGACTTTGCTGGTGGTCAGGGAAGCTCTGATCGATTACCCTGGAGGAAATTTGCTGTAGAAGGGCCATAGGTCTGAGGGAACCGCGGGGCTATGCCCCTTTTATTACCCTGAGGTAACCTTTTTGTAAAAAGGTTCCCTCAGACTCCCTCCAAAAACTTTTAACGCCCTGCGGATCACCCCGATTTTGCTTGCAAAATCGGGGTGATCCGCAGGGAATTTAAAGTCTTTGAAGGGCCTGGGGAAAACGTGGGCCTATGGCCCTTCTACAGAAAGTTTCCCTCAGTGTAATAAATCAGAGCTTCCATAAGAGTATAAACACTCCAAGCCTAAAAGGATGATGAACTATGAGCGGTACCGGTAGACCCAACATGATAATTTTTCTCATGGACTGCGTCAGGCCCGATCACATGTCCTGTTACGGCTATCGGAGAGAGACGACGCCCAACTTGGACAGGATGGTAAAGGAGGAAGGGACCCTCTTCAGGCAGGCTATCACTACTTCCGGATGGACACTGCCTACTCATGCTTCCCTGTTCACCGGCGTATACCCTTCTCTTCATGGGGCGAGTAAGGAATACCTCAGTCTGGACAAGACTTATCCGACGATGGCGGAGATATTGGGGGAGGTTGGCTACCAGACGGCAGGTTTCAGTTCCGTCGGCTATGTAAGCAGGGCCACAGGGCTGGATAGGGGATTCGATGCCTTTTTCGAGAGCTTCGATAAGGAAGGGATGGGCGCCAATCTCAATAGATACATGTTAAAGTATTTGGCGTTGCGGTTGCTGGCCAAGCATACCGGCCTGGGGTGGAAGGACGCCATACCCGGTAAGATCGTCAACTGGAAGGTTAAGGACTGGCTTCGCAGATGCGACCGCTCAAGGCCTTTTTTCTTGTTCATCCACTACATAGACGCACATAAGCCTTACTCGTTCAACCGCTTTTACAACCGCAAGTTCATTGGCTGCGACGGCAAACTCAAGCTGTCGAAAGAGATATCCCACTACAACTGGCCACATTTTACACTCCAACTCGACTCACTCGACAAGGAGCTCATTACAGACCTTTATGACTCGAAGATATATACCGTGGACTACTGTATATCCGAAATTATGGATTACCTGAAGAGGCTCGGCAGTTATGACAACACGGCATTTTTTGTCATGGCTGACCATGGAGAGATCGTCACGGACAGATACGATCACCACTTCTTTCTGAACGAAGACGTGCTGCGGATACCTCTTCTTGTGCGGTGGCCGGCGCTCTTCGAGCCAGGCACCGAGAGGGATGAACTCGTAAGTATCGTGGATATCCTCCCAACTCTCCTCGACATTGCCGGCGTGGCCACGCAAGGCCGGTTCGATCATCTCCAGGGCCGGACTCTCCTGTCGTCCTGTGATGAAGAGAGGTTTGTGATAGCCGAGCGAGGCAAGATGCTGGATCCGTGGTTTGAGAAATTTCCGGAACTCAAGGAGCGGGATGACATCCCACCCCTCGACTGCGTTATGAAGGTATTGAGGACGAAGCGATACAAATACGTATGGTCCTCCACCGGGGAAGAGGCCCTTTACGACGTCATCGCCGACTCGGCGGAATCCGAGGACCTCGCTGCGGCGCTGCCTGAGGTGGTTGAAGAATACAAGGGATTGCTGTTTGAAACACTCAAGGGGGGGAGGAACAGGAGTGACCGGCAAAAGAGCACGGAGGTAGAGGAGACGGTGCGAAAATCTCTGGAGAGTCTTGGATACCTTTGAAGTGTCGGTTGCCGAAGCCGCCGCCCTGCCTTACATGATGACGGCGCTTTGTTGCTCGTGTGGAGACGAGGGGGATGGCGGTGTTGGCTTTACCACCTGGAGAGCATGATACTTTGCCAAGTAAGAAGGCAGCTTCTGCCGCTGCCGGTGACTGGTGGAGACGAAAGAGGGGTGCTTGATCATCCGTCTGGCGTGAGGCTTGGGCACCGGGGGAAGAGCGGAAAATGAGATGAACAGGCGATACCATGAAAAAGAAGGCACTCGCATGGCTTCTGTATTACAGCGGGGTCCTGTGGCTGCGGACACTTTACAACCGCATATTCGGTTCAAAGAAGCTGATAATACTTGCATATCACCGGGTTCTGGATATCGACCGCAACGCGTTCGCCTACGACGAGGGGGTGGTTGACGCCTCTGTGGCCGACTTCGAATGGCAGATGAAATTCGTATCCCGCCATTTCGATGTGATAACCTTCGGCGACCTCGACAGATACGCCACAAGAGAGGCGTTGCCAAAAAATCCCCTCATTATAACATTCGATGACGGCTACAAGGACAACTATACCAATGCCTATCCCATACTCAAGAAATACGGCCTTCCGGCGGTAATCTTTCTCGCCACCGGCCATATCGGCACGGATAAGCTCTTTTGGTGGGATAGGCTCGCCTATCTGATCAAGATGACGGATAGGAAGAGGATGGATGTTGCGCCGTCGTTAGGCTTTGATCTGAGGGGAAGGGGGGAGAGAAGCAGAGCCATCCGGGAGGTGGACGCCTGGCTCAAGACCATGGGGGACGACGAAAAGGAGAGGGTCTTAGCCTCCCTCGAAGAAACGCTCGACGTCGACATTTCCCCGGCCGTGGGCGAGGGAATGCTCCTCTCTTGGGATGACGTCGAAGCCATGTCGGAAGGTGGTGTGGAGTTCGGGGCTCATACGGACAGTCACAGGATCCTTACCAACATATCGTCATCTCAAGAGATTCTGGAAGAGATCGAGATTTCCCGTAAAAAGATCGAGGAACATATCGGCCGGCCCGTAATCTCCTTTGCCTATCCGTCGGGGAAGGTCGATGAAAGGTCCAAGGAGTTGCTTGCAAAGACTGGTCTGAAGTTTGCCTGCACATGCGAGGGGGGGAGTAACCCCATTGACAGGGACCCTCTACAACTGCGACGATTTCTCGTGAACCCCTCTATAGACAGGCGTATGTTTGCGGCTCTGCTGCTCTTTCCTTCTCTCATGAGTATGAATCTTCCCGGTGTCTTCTCGTTTCCGGCAGGGAAGAGATAAGATCGGGGCATCAAAAGAAGTACGGAGAGGTCTTTGCCCCCATGGCTGGAGGATGAAGGGCTGCTTAGTGTGCCGCTGTGATCGACGATGAACAAGAACAGCTACGAGGAGCAGACGCCCGCCGCTTCGCTTCCTCCCTGCGCCGGGCCTTCCCGCCGGGATGCCGCCGCGCCGGGGCGGCAGAGCCATCCGCTGCCGGATGCGCTCAGGGATTCGCCGGCCGTCGTCCTCGTGCTCTGCATGGCGGTCATCCTCCTCTTGGTCCTTTATATTCCGGTCTTCGCATCATTTGTGGATGTATGGTGGAACTCCAAGGTATATTCCTACGGCTTCTTCGTCATCTTCATAAGCCTCTATCTGGCGTGGGACGACAGGGAGAGGCTCGCAAGGGCCGCCGTGGCGCCGTCGCTCGGCGCGGGCTCAGCCGTCGTGGCCGCGGCCGGCGTCCTGTATGTGGCGGGCGGGGCCGGCGCCGTGGATATGCTCCGGCAGCTCTCCTTCGTGGTCATGGTGGCTGGACTTACGCTGCTGCTGGCGGGCAGGGAGGTTCTTCGGGTGCTGTCGTTTCCCGTGGCGAACCTGCTCTTCATGATCCCCTTTCTCGACGCCGTTACCACGAAGGTCCACTGGCCGTTCCAGTTGCTCGCAGCCCGGGCCAGCGCCTGGGTGCTCAAACTCATGAGCGTGCCCGTCTTCAGGGACGCCCAGTTCCTTGAGCTGCCCACAACGCGCCTTGAAGTGGCAGTCGAGTGCAGCGGGCTGAGCTACCTCATGTCCATACTGGCCGTAAGCGTCCCGCTTGCGCACATTACGCAGCGAGGCTGGAAGAGGAAGGCGGCCCTCGTCGCCGCGGCCCTGCTCGTGGCCGTGGCGGCCAACGTCTTGAGGGTGGTCCTCATAGGGTGGTGGGTGTACTTCCACAACCATACGACCGTTCACGGCCCGCTCCATATCTTTCAGGGATTCTTCGTCTTCCAGGTGGGGCTGGTCTTCCTGTTCATCCTCGCCTGGCTCTTTTCACGTCTACCGGCCGCCGGGGCCGCAGGCCCGGCGCCCTCGGCGGCGGAGCCGGTGGCTGTGGACGGCCGGAGGCTGGCCCTGTCGGCCGTTACGGCCGTGGCGCTGCTCGCTTCGGTACTCGCCTGCTCGAACTTCAGGCGTCCTCAGCCCGTTGGCCTGAAAGAGGACCTCTCGGCCGTGCCCGCTGTCCTGGGCGACTGGAGGGCGAGGGGCGAGGGGGGGACGAGGCGGTGGTTCAACGAGTTCGAAGGGGCCGATACCGAGCTTCTCAGGACTTACCGGGACCGGGCCGGCAGGGAGACGGACCTCTACATCGGCTACTTCGCATCGATGAGACAGGGCGGGGAGCTGGCCGGCTACCTCGCCACCAAGATGCACCGTGGCGTGGAGGAGACCGAGGTGGACGCAGAGGGCGGCTCCGTCAAGGTCAACAGAGCCGTGTTGCGGGCCGGGGGCGGAAGCTTTCTCGTCCACTTCTGGTACCATCTCAACGGCCGGGTGGTGACCGACCTGTACGGCGTCAAGCTGCTGACCATATACAACGCCCTCGTCAACGGACGCAGTAACGGGGCCGTCGTCGTCGTCTCGACGAGGCTCGGAGGCGACGACACGACAGCGGTGGAGGAAGGCCAGAGGCGTTTCGTCGAGACGGTCCTGGCCGTGACAGAGGGGCTTTTCTGAACGGCGGCGCAGGCTCTTGTCTCAGCACGTTTCGTCTGCACAACGTGGCGTAGCGAAGGACGATACAGCATTGATGAAGGTCAGGGTCGTAAGCGATGAAGGGGAGTTCCGCGCCATGAGACAGGCGTGGGACGCCCTGCTCGGCAGGTCGGGGACGGGCAGCGTCTTCCTCACATGGGAATGGCTCTACACCTGGTGGAAGTCGTTCGGCGACGACAAGCAGCTCTACATAATTGTCGCCGGCGACGACGAGACGAGGGCCATACTCCCCCTCTACAGGCGAAAGGTCCCGGGCTTTGTCTATCCAGGCTCCGTGAAGCTCGAGTTTCTCGGCACCGGCGAAGAGCGCAGCGACGAAGTCTGTTCCTACATGCTCGACATGATAGCGGAGGCGGGCTGTGAGGAGCAGGCTTACGCCGACATCTTCGCCTTCCTGCGCGAGGTCCGTCCCTGCGACTGGGACTTGATGTCGCTTAAGTTCGTCTCCTCCCGTTCGGGATTCATCGACGCCGCGAGGCGCTACTTCGGAGAGGACGCCTATACGGTCCATGTGGAGGAGAGCTTCCGCAACGGCATAACCCTCCTGGACGACGGCTGGCAGGGGTTCTACAACGGTCTCGGGAAAAAGACCCGCAAGATGGTGAGAAGCGGCAGGAGGCGGCTTGAGTCCATGAACGGCTTTTCATACAGGTTCCTGCAGCGGCGCGACGAGCTTAGCGGTATGCTCGACGCCTTCGTGAAGCTGAGCCTCAAGAGGTGGGGCGGGGGAGGGGCCTTCGCGAGCCCCAAGTTCAGCAGCTTCCAGAGGGCCGTGTGCGAGGAGTTCGCCGACCGGGGGATGCTCAAGCTCTCCCTGATGGAGGTCGGGGGCAGACCCGTGGCCGGCAACCTCGACTACTGCTACAGGGACACGGTGTACGGATATCAGACGGCCTTCGACGCCGGTTTCAGCAAGAACTTGAGCGTGGGGCTTCTGGGCATGCTCTACTGCATCGAGAACGCCGCCGAAGAAGGGTTCAGGAAGTATGACTGGTACAGGGTGGCCCGGGAGAGCTACAAGGAGCGCTTCATAAGCTGCTATGAAGAGATCGTGAACTTGGTGGTGGCCAGGAAGAGCTTCTACATCGCGCTGCTCGGCCTGTTAGGGAGGCTCAAGAAGCTGTGAGAGCGTCGTCGCCTCGGAGTGTCGGATGATCAGGTTGCTTGCATCAGTAGCCGAGAAGTTGGCCAGGGCCGCCGAGCTCGAGCGTTGCGACCGCAGGCTGCGGGGGCTCAACGCCATGGTCTTTCTCACCTACAGGTGCGGGAGTCGATGCAGGACCTGCACCATGTGGAAGAGGACGGACCCGTCGTCGGAGGAGCTGGGATGGGAGCAGTGGCGCACGGTGCTCGACAGGCTCTGCGCCTACGGCATAAAGACGGTAGAGCTCTTCGGCGGCGACGCCCTGTTGCGAAAGGACATAATCTTCCGGATGATAGAGCATTGCAGCCGGAACGGCATGGCCACCTACTTCCCTACGAACAGCCTGCTGCTCGACCGTGATACCGCGGCCTCGCTGGTAGAGGCCGGGCTCGATACCATTTACTTCTCGCTCGACGACGTCGGTGAGACGGGAGACGCCATTCGGGGAAGCGACGGCTCTTTTGCCAAGGTGAAGCAGGCGCTCGAGAACGTCCTTGCCGAGCGCGGCGAGGCGCGGCATCCGAAGATCGAGGTATGCACGACCGTATCCAACATGAACTGCGACCGTTTCGTCGAGATCGTCCGGTTCCTCTCCCGTTACCGTGTCGATACGATCAACCCCAGGGTGGTCGGCGAGTTCTCGAAGGAGAAGGTGGAGTCCTCCGTCGTCGACGGTGTGAGGGCCGAGCCCTACTTCGTGCCCAGCGACGGGAGCTCGCACCTTCTGAGCGCCGACGAACTCCGGCGCTTCAGGGAGTCGCTCGACGCGGCAGACTGTATCGAGGGCGCTCCCTTCGTCAACCGCTGGGCCGTGGACATGGCCGGCGATGACGCCTTCACAAAGGGACTCTACGAGGCGGAAAGGTGCCTGTTGTGCACCACCCTCGTCACCGTGGACCCTTACGGAAACGCCATGCCGTGCCCCATGTTCCGTGACTACAGGCTGGGCAGCCTTGTGGAGGCGGACCCGGGGCAGGTGTGGGGCAACGCCCGTCACCGCATCTTCGTCGAACGCCAGAGGGCGGGGGCGATAGAGCTCTGCCGTAACTGCAACATAAGGATCTACTATCCGCGTCTGGCCGATGTGATGAAGTACTATTACAGGAAGGCCCGGGAGAAGGCGTGGAGGAGGTTGGGGCGGAGCGCCTCGTCCGGGACGCCGTGAGCCCGTCGCTGTGGGGGAAGATAAGGAAGGCCTACAGGGAGGGCGGCCTCGGCCTCGTCGCCGTCAGGGCGCGGAAGGTCCTCCTGCGGAGCAACTCGGCGTGGTGGTACGTAAGGGACCTCTCCAGGCCGGTCGCGGCGCGGGATTGCGGGCTCGACGTCCGTGTATCGAGAGAAGCGCCCGGGCCGGTCGTCGAGTACATGAGGCGCAAGGAGTACCTCAACGACAGGGAGCTCCGCGAGGCGCGAAGGTCCGGCCACTGGTTCGTCGGTCTCTACGAGGGCGGCGGTGTCGCCGGCTTCTGCAAGTGCGGCTTCACGAGCGTCTACGTGAACGACTTCGGCGAGGTCCTGACTCTGCCCCCTCATGTGGCCTTCATATACGAGTATGAAATAGACGAGCGGCTGCGGGGCAGGGGGGTGGGCGGCTTCTTCGTGGGCCGGGTGCTCGAGGCGTTGCGGGAGGCCGGCTTCCGTCACGTCATCTGCCACGTGCCGCCGTGGAACAAGGCGTCGATGAAGGTCGTAGAACGGTGCGGCTTCGAGAAGGTAGGCTACATCAGGTTCGTGGAAGTGGCGGGACTCAAGTTCAGGACGGGAAGTGTCGAGACAATACTTGCATCTCTGGAGAAGGGGAGCGGCTGATGGACGGGCTTGACAGGCGGGGCTTTCTGCGGCTTCTCGCCGGGCTCGGCCTCTGCGCCCTCGGCCCCC
Organism: Deltaproteobacteria bacterium; assembly: GCA_011375175.1. Taxonomy (NCBI): domain Bacteria; kingdom Pseudomonadati; phylum Myxococcota; class Myxococcia; species Deltaproteobacteria bacterium. The sequence continues at coordinate 62,623 of DRME01000072.1, forward strand.
TGCCGGCGGGGGCGCAGGCGGCGCCGTCGCGGTCCTCTTCCGTCCTTTCGCCGGAGAAGGGCGGGGACCGGGTGGTGGCGCTATCGTCGGAAAAGCTCTTCCCCTGGGACGGCCGAAGCCGTCCCTACGTGGATGCGGTGGAGAGGGAGGAGCTTGATCGTCTCGTCGACGCCGGCGTCAAGAGGCTCACCGGGGCGGCGAGCGCAAGGCAGGCGTGGCGCTCGCTCTTCGACTACGGCAGGGGTGAGAAGGTCGCCCTGAAGCCGAACCTCAACTGGATAAAGGACGGCTTTGAAAAGGTCGTGACCTCGCCCCAGCTTGTGGGCAGCACCATACGGGGCCTCGTGGAGCATGTGGGCGTGCGCGAAAGCGACATCTTCGTCTACGACGTCTCCCGTCCCATCCCCGCCGCCTACAGGGAGAGGGTCGGCTACGACGTGCGTTACGTCCAGCGGGCCGTCTCCTTCAGCGCCAGGGTGTACAGGCGGATATTCGGCGACCTGACCAGTCCGTCGCAGCGGCGGGTGCCCTTGAGTAACCGTGTGGTGACCGACGAAGGGGTGGAGCTCGGCTGCTTTGTGCCGCAGGTGGTGGCGCGGTGCGACCACCTCGTGAACCTGCCGGTGCTCAAGTCCCATCAGTTCGTGCTCTTCTCCGGGGCCATGAAAAACCTCTTCGGCAGCGTCGTCTTCGATAACGGCGACACCACTCCGCGCCATATGCACGGAGCGCACCTTGAGGACCACATAGCCGAGGTTGCCGCGTCCATGAGGGATGTCACCAGGCTTGTCGTCTGCGACGCCATGGCCGGCACGTGGAGCGACGAGCGTCACGGAGCGCCGGAGCGATGGGAGAGTTTCGGCGGCGGCTGGCCCTCGTCGCTATTCTTCGCCCGCTGCGCGGTGGCGATGGATGGACATCTGCGCCGCGTGGTGGCCGCCGAGAGGAGTCTGCGCGGCCTTGAGCTGAGGTCGAGTGCCTTTGTCGAGAGGGCAAAAGAGCTGACAGGATGCGGAAAAAACCCCTGATTGTCATTGCGAAGAGTGATTTCCGCGACGGAGCAATCAAGTGTCTGTTTTATTCAAAGACGAAAGGGCTTTGCGGTCCTCCGCTCGCCATGACCTCATTTCGGGTTTTCCTCATCCTGATATTGCGACGATGGGTGTCACCGACTAAGCGGGAGCAGACACAGGCCGCCACCGCATGAGCGTCAATGAACAAGTAGTGGTTATCGTATGTCAGGGAAGGTAGACGGATACCAGGTGCATACTGAACTCAGAAATTTTCTGCAACATTCCTCTGTGTATTTCGTCGGAAACCTTTTGAACAGGCTTGCCGTCTTTGTACTGCTCCCAGTCTATACGAATTATTTGAGGCCGGAAGAGTACGGCCTCCTTGAGCTCGTCCTGGTCCTCAGCTCCATTACGAGGGAACTGCTGGGGTTGCGTCTCGGTCATGCAACTATCCGATTCTTCTTCGAATACGACGACGTGGCGGACAGAAAGAGACTTGTCGGCACCTCGCTCGTCTCCATAACAGTCTGGTGTCTTCTGCTGACCATTCTGCTCATGGCGTTTTCGAAGCACTTTTCGGTTCTTCTCTACGGGAGCAGCGAATACGCTCTCCTCATCGTGCTCGGTTTTGGCTGCATGTTTTTCGAGGTAACCAACCAGGTCCCTTTAGCTTTCATGAGGGCGGCGAAGCGCTCTGTCTTGTTTGTCTCTTCGTCTTTCGTCCATCTGGTAATTCGGATCGCGCTCAACATTTATCTTGTCGTCTTCCTCCATAAAGGAGTAGAGGGGGTCCTTCTCGGAAACCTGATCACGAGCTTTTTTTACTGGTCTTTTCTCAACATATTTGTGATCTGGCACTCGGGGCTCAGTTTTGATTTCCCGAAACTCAAGAATCTATGGATGTATAGTTATCCGCTGGTTATTGCGGCGCTACCGGGAATCTTTCTGTCGAACATGGACAGAATATTTCTCGGTTGGTACACCTCCCTTGAGACCGTCGGCATATACGCTCTCGCAATCAGGTTCGGTCTTCTGATTCACGCCTTGCTTCTCAATCCTTTTCAGATGAATTACGGTCCTTTCAGGTTCTCCATAATGAAGCAGGACAATGCGCCGCAGCTATATTCTCGGATGCTCATCTATTTCCTTTATGTAGTGACGGTTGTGGGTCTTGCTGTTGCCTTCTTCTCCCGTGAGATAATTGAGGTCATGGCTTCAGAGGCCTTTGTGGACGCCTACAAGTTCGTTCCCTTTATAGTGCTTGCCATTATCTTCAACGGTATAAACTATATCTTTCAGACAGGCTTAATGATCGCGAAGAAAACAGCCGATATAGCCTATATCACGGTCATTGGCGCGGCGGTTAATGTGGCGTCGCTCTATATTCTGGTTCCGAAGCTGGGTATCTACGGTGCTATAATCACTTACGTGCTGGTGTCCTTTCTCATGATGACGCTTACTTACGTGTTGTCGCAGAAATACTATCGTATCGATTACGACTTGCTGCGTGCCGGAAAGATTGCAGCAGTAGCTTTTACGCTTTTCCTTGCAACGTCGTTGCTGGATGCGATGGCATTTTATGAAAGGGTGGTGTCCAAGACTTTTCTGATCCTGACCTTTCCTTTTCTCCTCGTGCCGCTGGGATTCTATACGAAAGGCGAGATTGAGAAGTTTCAGGTGCTCAGGCAAAAAGTGGGCCTGAGATTTTTTTCGCAATAAGCCTCGGTCGGAGATGCCGATGTCATACAAAAAATATCTGAAAGCATTTGTAAAGAAGATCGTACCCCCTGTAGTCATCAGTAATGTCAAGGGAACGGTGGATGCCATCAGGACTTATTATCCTGACTTTATTTTCGGAGATGGCAAGGTTAGGTCGTTGCGGAGTGTCTGCATCGAGGTTACCTTCAAGTGCAACTGCCGTTGTCAGATGTGTCCTCTCTACGGAGTTCAGGTGGATGGAGGTAAGGAGCTTTTAGAGTCCATCGGCAAGGAACCGGAGATGACGGTGGAAGAGTTCAAGATGCTGTTTGACGGACTCAAAAAGATGGGGACCCAGTCGGTAGCCTTTTCAGGAGGGGAGGCGTTCCTGAGAAAGGATATGGCGGATATCACCAGGCTTGCAAAGGATGCCGGCTTCGAGGTCCACTTCACGTCGAACGGAGGCATCCTGAACAAAGAGATAGCCCGCTGGGTGGTTGAGCTGGGAGTCGATAACATAACCATATCTCTTGATGGTCCAAAGAAACTTCATGAAGAGATAAGAAAAGCTAAAGTATTCGATCGAATAATGGAAGGAGTCGACTTCATAGAGGAAGAGAAGAAAAAGCAAGGAAAGGAGAAGCCAACGCTCGGCTTCTTGTGCACTGTATCTGCCCTCAACCAGGACAACCTCAGCGGCTTGGTGGCGATCGCGAAGAGCAAGGGAGTACCGCTTGTCATAGACCCCATAATATTCGTCAGCGAGGAGGGATGGCAAGAGACCATGAAGGCGTTCGATTCCGACTTTATCAAGCAAGAGAGCTTCATCATGCCCGAGGATATAGGAAGGGTGGATGTCGATGTGCTGGAGCATGAGCTCCGAGAGGTTCTCAGGGAGGCCAAAGAGCTCGATCAAGAGGTCCACGTGTCGATAGTCGGTGAGGAAACGAGGAGGAAGTTTTTTAACGACATCAACTACAGCATAGTCAACAAGTGTTTCGCCCCCTGGTACTCGTGCAGGGTCGACCCCTACGGAAACGTCTACCCCTGTTCTCTCTCCATATCGATGGGCAATCTCCGTGAGAGCGGCATACAGGATATAGTCAATGGAGAGAAGTTCGTTGACTTCCGGCGCAAGCTCAAGAAGAACGGTCTGCTGCCGTTCTGCAAGAAGTGTTGCGTCCTCTATTCCCACAACAGCTACTGGAACTATCTGCCAAGGATATGAACAGGTGCGGCAAGCTCGTAATCGCGTCCGTCCTTGCGGCCGCGCTCTCCGCGGCTGCGCTCTTGTGGATATCCGTACAGGGCCGCGGCCAGAAGGCGAGGCTCTCACCCTATCCCGACGGCAGGGACTTCGCCTTTTCCATAACCGACGACCCGGACCATCACAAGCTCGCCAAGATCAGGCTCGTATACGATCTTCTCGTCGAGCTCGGTATGAGGACGACCGTTGCCGTGTGGGTCAAGGAGGCCGAACGCTCCAACGGCGTCCCCGACGTTGCCGGCGACTTCGACTACGGCGCAACGCTCCAGGACGCCGACTACCGCGACTACATCCTCAGGCTCCACGACCTGGGCTTCGAGATCGCAGTCCACACCATAACGGGAGGCAACGACCTGCGCGACACCACCGTCTCCGGCTACGAGGAGTTCAGGGAGCTCTTCGGCTACTATCCCAGGATAAACATAATGCACTCCAAGAACCTGGAGGACATCTACTGGGGCTCCAAGGTCTTCAGCAACGCCGTCCTGCGGTGGTTCATACACGATGTGGTGGGCTCGGTATTCGCCAAGGCCGCCTTCCCCTTCAGCGGAGAGGTGGAGGACAGCCCGTTTTTCTGGGGCGATATCGCCAGGGAGAAGACAAAGTACGTGAGGCTCTGGGGCACGAGCGACATCAACACCCTGGCCTTCAACCCCACCATGCCCTATCACGACCCCCGGAAGCCTTACGTCAATTACTGGTTCTCCTTCTCCGACGGCTACAACAGTTATTTTTTCAAGAAGCTTCTCACCGACGAGAATATGGAGCGGCTGGTAAGGGAGAGGGGCACGTCCATAGTGTACACCCACTTCGCGGCCGGCTTCGCCAAGAGGGACGGGAAAGGCGACTACTACCTCGACCCCGACTTCGTAAGGCAGATGCGCAAGCTCGCCTCCTACGAGCAGGGGTGGTTCGTGCCCGTGTCGGTGATTCTCGACAGGCTGCTGGCCATGAAGAACGTGAACATCTTCGAGGTCGGCGACGCCCTGGTGGTGAACAATTCCAACACCTTCGCCGTCGACGGCGTCACCCTTCTCGTCGAGCCCGGCGCCCTATACTACGACATGAGGGGACGGCCCTACAGGGCCGACGGTGACGGCGAGATAGTGGTGGGAGATCTCGGTCCGGGCCGCTCCGTCACCTTGCGGCGTGACGAGCGCCCCGACTTTCTCGTAAGGCGCGAGCCGGGCTGGTTCGAACGCCTCAACATGGTGGTGCAGAGGTCGCTCATCTGGATATTCTCTCACAACAAGTAGCAGCGGATGAAGAGTTCGGCGATGCGTGCGCTCCCTGTGTCTCGTCCGAACAAGACAGGTCGCTGGAGCCTTGAGAGCGTACGCGGGCCAACCGGCATCGTTCTGCCACCACTGGCTTCTTTCACCCCGCCTTCGTCTCATAACTCGGCAGGGTTGATGAATTGGTTAGAGAAGATTGGAATTCTTAGGTGTACTGACATTCCTTGTCACCCTCTATCTGAGGCCGCAGGACTGGGTCCCGGCCTTCAAACATGTGCCCGTCGACTTCATAGTGATCCCAACGACGGTGCTGCTCGCCGTCATCTTTTCCCGCGGAGGGCTTCCCGTCAAACTGCCCCAGTACTACTTTCTCGTCTTCCTCCTTCTCTCCATAGCCATGTCGAACATCGTACACGGCAAGTTCGACCTCGCAAGCGAGCAGTTCACACTCTTTGCAAAGAAGGCGATGATATTCTTCATGTTCCTTCTGGTGGTGAACTCGCCGGGTCGCATGAGGCTCACACTCATGTTCATACTGGTGCTGAGCGTTACGCTGGTCATCCAGGGAATATACCAGAGGATCTATGGCGTCGGCTGGGCTGGCCAGCCACCTTATTGGGACGGTAAGAGGATAACATGGGTAGGTTTCTGGAACGGCTCTAACGTCCTCGCCTTGTCTTTTGTAATGGCTTTGCCCATAGCCACGGAGTTCTGTAGACGTTCTCAGGGTATCTTTTACAGGGGCGTCGGCATAGTGGCGGTCCCCCTCTTGCTTGGCGGCCTGTGGCTTTGCAACTCCAGGGGAGGGATGCTCGCCGCGGCCACGACGCTGTTCTTCTACTACGCCTTTACCAAGGGAGTGAAGAAAGGAGTGACCATTATACTGGTGGTGATTCTCCTCGCATTGCCTTTTCTCCCGTCAAGGGCCTTGCAAATCAGCACCAAGGACGAGTCGGCGCACCTGCGGGAGTATGTATGGGAGAAGGGTTATTACATGTTAAAGAAGAACCCGCTGTTCGGTGTTGGTAAAGGCCGTTTCACCGAGTTTTCGGCCAGAAGGCTCGTGGCCCACAACAACTACGTGCAGAACATGGCCGAGCTCGGCATGGTGGGCTTCTTCTTCTGGATGGGGCTGCTCTACTACTCCTTCAAGGGCTTGTATGCGGTCAAGAACCACCGCTACGAGAAGCAGGAGGACAGGGAGAGATACGGCCACACCGCCCGAACCCTGATGGTTATGCTCATCGGTTTCTGCGTGGCCACCATGTTCATCACCTCGGAGATAGACCCCTTTTATATGCTCCTGGGGCTCATCGCCGCCATGATCAGCATCGCCAAGAAGGCCTTTCCAGACCTGGAACTCGATTTTACGCGCAGGGACTGGCCGCGGATATTCGGGCTGTGCATCGGCTGGATAATGCTTATCTACCTCTACGCCGTAAAGGAGCTCTTCCGGTGAGATGAGCGACGGAGAATCGACAGAGAGGCTCAGGGTCCTGGTCGTGACCGACCTCTTCCCGAGCGTGCAGGACCCGCACAGGGCCCCTTTCGTCCTCCAGGCCCTGCAGTACATGGGCGCGCACTGCGACATAAGGGTTCTTGCGCCGCTGTCGTGGGTGACGTGGCTCAAGCGCCTGGCCCGTGGGGCGCCGGGCGGCGCCGCCCGCGGCTGGACCGGTTTCGGGGGCGTGAGATGCACGCGTCCCCTCTACTTCTATTTGCCCAAGATAGGACGGTCGTTTTATGGTATCATGTATTTTCTGTCCATAATCGGGACCGTGCTCAGGGTGAGAAGGGAGTGGGACTTCGACGCCGTGGTGGGTGTCTTCGCCTATCCCGACGGTTTCGCCTCCACCCTTGCGGCACGGATGCTCGGCAAGCCGGCCTTTTTGTGGGTTGTGGGCACCGATGTGAACGTCTACGCCCGATACGCCGTCAGAAGGAGGATGATCCTCTGGGCGGTGCGGAGCTGCCGGGCCACGGTCGCCGCCTCTGCGGCGCTGAAGCAGAGGCTCGTGGAGCTCGGCGCGCCTGCCGACCGCATAGATGTCATATACAACGGCGTGAACACGGCGGTCTTCAAC
>DRME01000073.1 GCA_011375175.1 Deltaproteobacteria bacterium
AGGGTAATAAATCAGAACTTCCTTGAAGTATTTTATATATCGCAACAACCGGTGAAAGTCAATGGCTTTGCCGGGCCGGCGACCTTTGGTCGAGTTCCTGTATGCGGCGGGCGAGTCTGGAGAACTCCTCCAGCGTCAGCGTTTCTCCCCGGCGGGACGGGTCGATGTCGCTTGAGACGAGGGCCTCGACGATCTCGTCGCGGCGCAGGCCGGGCAGCACGAGGCAGTTGCGGAGCGTCTTGCGCCTGTGTGCGAAGGCGGCCCTCACCACCCGCCTGTAGAGGGTCTCGTCGGCGACCGGGACCCGCGGGGTCTGGAGAACGCGCAGGCGCAGCACCGTCGAGTCGACCCGGGGTCTCGGCCTGAAGGCTTCCGGCCCGACGTGGAAGAGAGGCTCCACGTCCATCCAGGTGGCGATGAGAACGGTCAGCGCCCCGTATTCCCTGGTCGACGGCTTCGCCGCGAGCCGGGCCGCCACTTCCTTTTGCACCATTAGGATGAAATCGACGAAGGCCCGGCGTTCATCGAGAAAGCGGGCGAGCAGGGGCCCCGTTATGTTGTAGGGCAGGTTGGAGACGACCCTGAACCTCACGCGGCGGCGCCTTGCGAGCTCGGCGTAGGGGAGATCGAGGGCGTCGGCGGCCATGACCTCCAGGTTCTTCGCATGGGGGCAGAGAAGGGGCAGTGCGGCGGCGAGTTCCGCGTCGGCCTCGACGGCGAGCACCTGCGCACCGGAAGCGGCGAGGGCGCAGGTGAGCGCTCCCCGGCCCGGCCCTATCTCGATGATGTGGTCGCCCTCGCGGGGGGCCGCGGCAGCCACTATGCGGGCCGCCGTCCGACGGTCCACGAGGAAGTGCTGGCCAAGCCGCTTCTTCGCTCTTGCAGGGCCTTTCAAGGCCTTCTTAACCATGGGGATCCCGCCCTGCGCCGCTTCGCGGCCCGCTCAGGCCAGCGGCTTGTCAAGCGTCCTGTACTGTATGGCCTCGGCGATGTGGGGCGGGGCTATCTCGTCCGCCCCATCGAGGTCGGCTATGGTTCTGGCCACCTTGAGCACCCTCGTGTAGGCCCTGGCCGAGAGGCCGAGCCTCTCCACGGCGCTCTCGAGCAGGCGCCTGCACCGGTCGTCGACCCTGCAGTGGCGCTCCGTCTCCCTTGAGCCCATCCGGCCGTTGGTCGCCTGGCGGCCGCCCCGGAAACGGCGCGCCTGGACCCTTCGGGCCGCCTCGACCCGTTCCCTCACCGCCGCCGAGCCCTCGCCCGCCCTCGACGCCGCGAGCTCGCGGAAGCGCACGCGCGGCACGTCGCAGTGGATGTCTATGCGGTCGAGCAGCGGCCCCGAGAGCCTCGCCCTGTAGCGGGCCACCTGGAGCGGCGTGCACCGGCACTCCCTGGCGGGGTCGCCGAGGAAGCCGCAGGGACAGGGGTTCATGGCGCCCACCAGTATGAACTCGGCCGGGTAGGTCACGGCCAGGGCGGCCCTGGCGATGGTGACGCGGCCGTCCTCCATGGGCTGGCGCAGCACCTCGAGGACATTCTTCCTGAACTCCGGCATCTCGTCGAGAAAGAGCACCCCCTTGTGGGCGAGGCTCACCTCGCCGGGCCTGGGCACCTGGCCGCCGCCTATGAGTCCGGCGTCGGAGATGGTGTGGTGGGGGGAGCGGAAGGGGCGCGCCGTCACGAGGGGCCGGTCCGCCGGGAGCGCGCCGGCCACGCTGTGGACCCTCGTCGCCTCCACGGCCTCGTCGAGCGTCATGGGCGGCAGTATGGAGGCGAAACGCCTGGCGAGCATGGTCTTGCCGGAGCCGGGAGGCCCTATCATGAGCACGTTGTGGCCTCCAGCGGCCGCCACCTCGAGGGCCCGCTTCACGTGCTCCTGGCCCTTCACGTCCGAGAAGTCCGGCCCTTCGCCGCGGCCCCCGCCGAACATGGCGGCGGCGTCGACGCGCACCGGCGCCGCCTCGGTCCTTCCCGCGAGCGTCTCCACCAGGTCGGCGAGGGAACTCACGCCGTAGACCTCCACTCCGTCCACAAGGGCCGCCTCGGCGGCGTTGTCGCCGGGCACGACGAGCTTCTTGCCGGCCTGCGCCGCTCCCATGGCCACGGACAGGGCGCCGCGCACCGCCCTCACCGACCCGTCGAGCGAGAGCTCCCCGACGAAGACATAGTCGTCGAGGTCGTCGCGCTCAACGATCTCCTGTGCCCTCACAAGTCCCACGGCCACGGCCAGATCAAAGCCCGTGCCCTCTTTCTTGATGTCGGCCGGCGCCAGGTTCACCGTCACGCGCCGCGCCGGGAAGCCGTAGCCCGAGTTCTTGAGCGCCGCCTTCACGCGCTCCTTGCTCTCCTTGACGGCGTTGTCGGGCAGGCCCACGATGGAAAACGAAGGCAGGCCGTTGGAGAGGTCCACCTCCACATCTACCATGTGGGCGTCAATGCCTATCACCGCGGCGCTGGAAACCCTGGCGAGCATCGAACGGCACCTCGACTGCTGGATTGTCGGGGGAGGGACCGCCGCGCCCCCATCCCCGGCGGCGGACGTCCATGAAGTCCCGCCGGAAAGGGCTCAAGGACCCGGCGGAGACGGCGGGATCGATGTTATCAGGATAAAAAGCGGCATACAAGCCAAAAAGTCCGCCGCTCTCCGGCAGGGCCGTTTGACAATCGGCCGGGCACTCCATATATTTATATTAGGGAAACTCTGATTTATTGCACTGAGGGAACCTTTTTTGTAAAAAGGTTCCCTCAGACTCCCTCCAAAAACTTTTAACGCCCTGCGGTTCATCCCGATTTTGCCAAGCAAAATCGGGATGAACCGCAGGGAATTAAAAGTCTTTGAAGGGGGTCTGGGGGAAACTTTCTACAGAAAGTTTCCCCCAGGGTAATTAAAATGAAAGGGGAGAAGAGCCATGAAGATCGACATCAGAAAACTCAATCCCTGGAACTGGTTCAAACACGAAAAGGAGGAGTCCCGAAGCGTGCCCGTGCGCCGCGGCGAGGCGCGAGGCGAGGGCTCCGAGCTTCCCGCCGTCTACTCGAGGGACCATATCTGGAACATCCACCGCGAGCTGGACCGTCTCTTCGACGACATGTTTTCGCGCTTCGACCTCGCCTTTCCGCGCCTCTTCGAGAGGGAGACGGCGCTCGAGCGCCTGCCGGGCGCGGTGCTGAGGCCCAGCGTCGACGTCAAGGAGAGCGCAAGGGAGTACACCATCACCGTCGAGGTGCCCGGCGTCTCGGAGGACGACGTGAAGGTCGAGCTCGCAGACGGCGTGCTCACCATAAGCGGCGAGAAGAAACACGAGGAAGAGAAGAAAGACGAGTACTACCACAGCGTGGAGCGCTCGTACGGCTACTTCCGCCGCGTCCTCTCGCTGCCCGACGACGCTGACGAGGAGGGCGTGGAGGCGAAGTACAAGAACGGCGTGCTCACCATCACGGTGCCGCGCAGGGAGTCCGCCGCCTCGAAGGAGAAGGTGAAGGTCATCGACGTCAAGAAGGCGGACTGAGGGCCGTTAGCGGGAGCCGGTGAGAGCTATGGGGACCAGCAGCCGTAACGGCGGCGGGAAGCCGCGACCCCACGCCGCCGCAAGGGCGGGGTAGGCGGCCGTGCCGGTCCCGGTCTTCGCCGCCCGCAGCCTTGCAAACCGGCTGCAGACCGTCCTTCTCGTCACGGTCCTGGTCGGCATAACGTCGCTGGCCGGCTCGCTGCTCTTCGGCACGGAGGGCATGTGGATCGCCCTCGGCGCGGCCCTCTTCTCCCTCGTCGTCGAGCCCGCGGCGGCGTCGAGACTCACGCTCGCCCTCTACCGCGCCCGTCCCATAACCCCGGCCCAGGCGCCCAGGCTCTACGAGGCGGTCGAGGAGCTTTCGCGCCGGGCCGCCCTTCCGGCCGCGCCACTCCTCTACTACGCGCCCACACCGGTGGTCAACGCCTTTGCCGTGGGCACGCGCCGGAATCCGGCCATAGCCCTGACCGACGGGTTGCTGCGCACATTGACCCTGCGCGAGACGGCGGCCGTCCTCTCGCACGAGACGGCCCACATCGCAAACGGTGATCTCCGCGTCATGAGCCTGGCCGACTACGTGAGCAGGCTGACCGGACTCTTCGCCCTGACGGGACAGCTCCTCCTGATCCTCGCCCTGCCGGCCGTCGCGCTCGGCGCGGTGAAGGTGAACCTCTGGGGACTGTTGGCGCTCGCCGTCTCTCCCCATCTCGCCGTGCTCGCCCAGCTCGGACTGTCGAGGGTGCGCGAATACGACGCGGACCTGCTGGCCGTCAGGCTCACCGGGGATCCCGAGGGGCTGGCCTCGGCGCTCGCCAAGATCGAGAGAGTCAACCGCTCGTGGCGGACGTGGCTTCTGCCGGGATGGGGCAACCCCTATCCCTCGTGGCTGCGGACCCATCCGCCCACGGAGGAGCGCATCCGCCGCCTGCTCGAAACGCAGCAGCAACAGCAGACACCGTGGCAGCACGACCCAATCGGCTTCACGGCCTTTTCACCGGTGCGGCCCAGGCCCCGCTGGCATCTCCACGGCCTGTGGCGATAACGAGGGAGGAGCTCCGCGGCGAAGGCCCCTGAGGGCCGCCTCCGCCCGCTTCCCCTTCGAAGACCTTCAATCCCGCCCCCCGGGGGAGAGAACCATGGAACAGAAGACTCAGTGGAATATCGGATACTGGATCATGGCCCTGCTGCTGCTGCTCATGCTCCAGGAGTGGTGGCATACCGTCAGCACCGTGGAGCCCGTGCCGTACAGCGAATTCGAGGAGGCCCTCGAGCAGGGGAAGGTCTCGGAGGTGATCGTTTCGGATCAGACCCTGACCGGGCTCCTCAAAGAGCCCGAGGCCGGTGGCAAGACCGTCATCGTCGCCACGAGGGTCGAGCCCGACCTCGCCGAGCGCCTCTCGCGCTACGACGTGCCCTACAGGCGGGTGGCCGAGAGCACCTGGCTGCGCGAGATACTCTCGTGGGTGCTGCCCGCCGTCGTCTTCTTCGCCGTCTGGTTCTTTCTCTTCCGCAGGTTCGCCGAGAAGCAGGGCATGGGCGGGTTCATGTCCATAGGCAAGAGCAGGGCCAAGGTCTACATGGAGAAGGACACGGGCGTGACCTTCTCCGATGTGGCCGGCGTGGACGAGGCCAAGGAGGAGCTCAAGGAGGTGGTCGACTTCCTCAGGGACCCCCGCCGCTACGGCAGGCTCGGCGCCCACATCCCCAAGGGGGTGCTCCTTGTCGGTCCCCCCGGAACGGGCAAGACACTGCTTGCCAAGGCCGTGGCCGGCGAGGCGGGCGTGCCCTTTTTCACCATCTCGGGCTCCGAGTTCGTCGAGATGTTCGTCGGAGTCGGCGCTGCGCGGGTGCGCGACCTCTTCGAGCAGGCCCGCGGCAGGGCACCGGCCATAATCTTCATCGACGAGCTCGACGCCCTCGGCAGGGCGCGCGGCGCCGGAGGCCCCGTGGGAGGCCACGACGAGCGCGAGCAGACGCTGAACCAGCTCCTCGTGGAGATGGACGGCTTCGACGCCTCCGTGGGACTCGTCATACTGGCGGCCACGAACAGGCCGGAGATACTGGACCCGGCGCTGCTGCGCGCCGGCCGCTTCGACCGCCAGGTGCTCGTCGACAGGCCCGACAAGAAGGGACGCCTGGAGATACTGAAGGTCCACAGCCGCAAGATAAAGCTCGACCCCGCAGTGGACCTCGAGCAGGTGGCCGCCCTGACGACGGGCTTTTCAGGGGCCGATCTCGCAAACCTCGTCAACGAGGCGGCCCTCATGGCCACGCGCCGCAAGGCCGACGCCGTGACCATCGAGGACTTCACCCGCGCCGTGGAGCGCATAATCGCGGGACTTGAAAAGAAGAACCGCGTGCTCAGCGAGCAGGAGCGGCGCACGGTGGCCTACCACGAGATGGGCCACACCCTCGTGGCGCTCGCCCTGCCGGGCACCGACCCGGTCCACAAGGTCTCCATCATCCCGCGCGGCATCGGGGCCCTGGGCTACACCATACAGCGTCCCACCGAAGACCGCTACCTCATGACGAGAAGGGAGCTCGAAAACAAGATCGCCGTGCTTCTCGGCGGGAGGGCGGCCGAGAAACTCGTCTTCGGCGAGCTCTCCACCGGCGCGGCCGACGACCTGGCAAAGGCCACCGACATCGCACGCGACATGGTGACCCGCTACGGCATGGACGAGGACCTCGGTTACATCGCCTACGAGCCGCACCACCCGCGCCTGCTCGAAGTGCCTGAAATGGCCGCGGGCGGCTGCCGCGTGGCCGAATCGACCCAGGCGCGCATCGACGACGCCATACGCACGGTCATAAAGGAGGTCTTCGAGCGGGCCTACGCCATCCTCGAACACAACCGCCCTGTCCTCGAACGGTGCGCACAGGAGCTCCTCAAGAGCGAAACGCTCGACGAGGCCGCCCTGAAGGCACTGACGGCCGGCCTCGAGAGACCGCCCGCTGCGCCGGACCCGGGGGATGGCGGCAGGTCCGCCCCATCCCCGGAAAACTCCCCCTCCACGCCGAAGAGACGAGATGAAAAAGAGAGAGAATAGGGAGAAGCGCCCGAACAACAGCAAGGAGATCGACGAGCGCCGGGTGATGACGCTCTACGAGCACTTCGAGCAGACCATCGCCATGGTCCTCTCCGGCGTGATAGCCGTCATCATAGTCATCTCGCTTGCGCGGCTCATCCACACCGTCTTCGTCGTATTCTTCGTCGAGACGTTCAACCCCCTCGACCACGGCGTCTTCCAGACCGTCTTCGGCATGATCATGACCCTTCTCATCGCCATGGAGTTCAAGCACTCCATCCTGAAAGTGGCGATGAGAAGAGACAGCATCATACAGGTCAAGACGGTGGTCCTCATAGCAATAATCGCCATGGGGCGCAAGCTGGTGATCCTCGACCCCGAGACGAGCCCCGCCAAGGTGGCCTCCATCGCCGGCGCCACCCTGGCGCTCGGCATCGTCCACCGGCTGCTGCGCGAGCGCGAAGACCGCCTCGCACAGGAAGAGGGGGAGAGCCGCGAGGGCTGACCCCACAGCGCCTTTCGCTCCAGTAGCCGCCCTGAAAGGGCCCCGCCGCCCCGCGGCCACAGGGCCGTGTTGATATTTTTTTTCATCACATGGTTACAAAGCCGGAAATTTCTGCTATCATAATTCTTGGCGCTCTGTCCATACGGTTCGCAACCAGGCAACAACTTACGCCCTGCCCCCGGCCGAAGCGGCCATGATGAGGTCCCCGACGGCCGCTTCCGCTCGGCGCCAAGGCTTCGTGGAAAGGCGGCCCCGACCATGGAAATCAAACCGGGAAGAAGCATTGCGCGGCGCTGGTTCTGGATACTGAGTATCTGCTGGACGCTCGTGGTGGGGCTCTCCATGGCGCTCAACTACCGGCAGGAGCGGCGACAGGCCGAGGAGACCGCCAAGATAGAAGTCCGGGCCTACTTCAAGAAAGACAACATCTACCGCGAGTGGAACGCGCTGGCCGGAGGGCTCTACGCGCCGGTGAGCGCCATGATCCGGCCCAACCCCTTCCTCGACTTCCTGCCGGACCGTGACATAACGCTGCCCTCGGGCAAGGAGCTCACCCTCGTCAATCCCGCCTACATGAGCCGCCAGATAAGCGAGCTCATGAAGGAAGAATACGGCATAAGGGGTCACCTCACGAGCCTCAAGCCGCTGCGTCCGGAAAACAGGCCCGACCGCTGGGAGGCCGAGGCCCTCCGCAGCTTCGAGGAGGGCGGCGTTGCCGAGGTGAGCGGCATCTCGGAGATAAACGGCGAACCCTACATGAGGCTCATGCAGCCCCTCTACGTGAAGGAGTCCTGTCTGAAGTGCCACGAACGGCAGGGTTACAGGCTGGGCGACATCAGGGGAGGCATGAGCGCCTCGGTGCCCATGGCCCCGCACCTCGCCATGGCCCGCACCCGCATCCTCACCCTCACGGCGGGCCACCTCTCGTTCTGGGTCCTCGGTCTGCTCGGCCTCGTCTACGGCACGCGCAAGCTCGGCAGGTTGCTCGATGGGAGGATACGGCACGAAGAGGAACTCAGCCTCAAGGCCCAGCTCCTCGACAGGGCCAACGACTCGATATACGTCCACGACATGAAGGGCCGCCTCGTCTACGTCAACGAGGCGGCCTGCAGGACGTGGGGCTACGACAGGACCGCGCTGCTCACCATGAACATAAGCGAGCTCGCCGTGGCGCGGAGCGCCGGACTGGTGAGGGCCTCCACCGCCGAGCTCAGGGGCGCGGGGGAGTGCAGCTTCGAGTCGACCCATCTGCACAGGGACGGGACCCGCAGAGAGATGGAGGTGAGCTCGCGCCTTATCGAGTCGGGCGGCGAGAGGCTCGTCATGAACGTGGCCCGCGACATAAGCGAACGCAAGGCCGTGGAGGAGGAGCTCAGGAAGCTCTCGCAGACGGTCGAGCAGAGTCCGAGTGTTGTGATGATAACCGACACGAGCGGCGTCATCGAATACGTCAACCCCCGGTTCTGCGAGCTCACCGGCTACTCCAGCGACGAGGCGGTGGGCTGCACCCCCAGCATACTGAGCTCCGGCGAACACGGCGCCGCCTTCTACGACGAGCTCTGGAGGACCATCAAGAGCGGACGCACCTGGCGCGGAGAGTTCCACAACAGGAAAAAGGACGGCAGCCTCTACTGGGAGCGCGCCGCCATCGCCCCCATAGTGGACGAAAGGGGGGAGATAACCCACTTCGTGGCCGTAAAGGAGGAGATATCCGACAAGAAACGGGTGGAAGAGGAGAAGCAGACCCTCCAGGCCCAGCTCCTGCAGGCCCAGAAGATGGAAGCCGTCGGCAGGCTCGCCGGCGGCATCGCCCACGACTTCAACAACGTGCTCACGGCCATCATGGGCTACGCCGAGCTCGTCCTCGACGGCGTGAGCGACGGGCAGATGCGAAAGGACATAGGCGAAATAATAAGCTCCACGAACCGGGCGGCCGCTCTGACGCGCCAGCTGCTCGCCTTCAGCCGCCGCCAGATCCTGGCCAAAAGGCTCCTGGACCTCAACGAGCTCGTCAGGGGCATGGGAAAGCTGCTCCACAGGCTCATCGGCGAGGACATAGAGCTCGTAATGGAGACCGAGGCCGACCTTCGAAGCGTACACGCCGACCCGGGACAGCTCGAACAGGTGCTCATGAACCTCGCCGTCAACGCGCGCGACGCCATGCCCGAGGGCGGAAGGCTCACCGTCAGGACGGCCAACGCCTCGTTCGACGAGGAGGCTGCAACACTGTTTCACAACGGACGGCGCGGAAACTTCGTCCTGCTGAGCGTGGAGGATACGGGCGAAGGCATCGACCGGGCGGCGATGGAGCACATCTTCGACCCCTTCTTCACGACCAAGGAGGCCGACAAGGGCACGGGCCTGGGCCTCTCGGTCGTCTACGGCATCATAAAGCAGCACAACGGCTGGATAGACTGCCGCAGCGAGCGGCACAAGGGCACGGTCTTCGACATCTACCTCCCGGCCTACGACGTCAAGCCCGAGGGGGTCTCGCCCCCAAGCGAAAGGGAAGCGGGCGAGCTCTGCGGCTCGGGCGAGCCGATCCTCGTGGTCGAGGACGAGGCCAATCTCCGCGAGTTCATGACGAGACTGCTCAGGGAAAAGGGCTTCCGCGTCCTGCCGGCCGGCAGCGCCGCCGAGGCCGGCAAGATCGTGAAAGCCGAGAGCGAGCCCATCAGGATCGTCATAAGCGACGTCATACTGCCCGACCAGACGGGGGTGAACCTCGCCGACAGCCTCACAAGGGAGCATCCCTGGCTCAATATACTACTCATGAGCGGCTACTCGGAGCGCCGCATCGACTGGGACGAGCTGCGGCGCAAGGGGTACCGCTTCCTGCAGAAACCCTTCTCTCCCTCCCAACTGCTCGCCGCCGTGGTCGAGATGACAAAGCGCTGATCCCTGCCCGGGCCCGGGGGCGCCGGGCGCCGCTGCGGCGATTCGGCGGGCAAGGGAGCATTTGCGCCGCACCGCAGCGGCCCCCAGATCGCCCACACCGACCGCAACCCCCGCGAATTTCAAGAACAATCACTCCTGCACAGAACCTGGCACGATATTTGCTTGTGTTGCATTTGCCGAAATCGGGTATATGCTTATATAATGACTCAGCGGAGGGGTGGGTCTTGAGGCAAAGCAGGGGCTTTAAGATGAACGCAGGGCAGTCCTTAACGTAATCTCTTAGCGAGGAGGTAGAGATGAAAAGAAAGCTGGTCTATTCGTTTATTGCGCTGCTTGTGGTGGGCTTCACGGCGGAGAAGAGCTTCGCCGAGCTCGGCGGACAGGTCTTTTACCGCTTCGGCTACGCCAAGCTCTCCGACAACAGGGGCGGCGAGGTCTTCACCGACACCCTCAACGGCGCATCGGCCGTGACCGGTGTTACGGCAAGCAACGACGACGACGCCGGGTGGGCCATAAGCGCCGGCCTCGACGTGCCGCTCACCAAGCTCGGCGGCGCCACGCTCCTCGGCGAGGTGATGGTCGAGTACGCCAGGTTCTCGGACAAAAAGGTAGTACAGACGACCAACGCCCTGCTCGTGCTCGACGGGGCGGCCACCCTCAAGACCGAGGAAGTGACCGTCTCCGAGCTCCAGGTGGCCGTGGCCCCCAAGATACGTTTCGAGGCGATGAACGGAAAGGTGCGGCCCTGGATAATCCCCGCGGGTCTCGCCTTCCTCGTAAACTCCCCGCCCTCCAACGACACCACCTACCTCTCCATCGGCTACCACGTGGGCGCCGGCGTGGAGTACAGGGTCGTCGACCTTCTGAGCGTGGGAGTGGACGGCCGCTATACCTTCGCCTCCAACGACGCCGACACCGAGACCTCTTACGGCACGGTATCCCTTTATGTAGGCATCAACTTCTAACACCGCACCGGCGGCCAAACCGTAACAGCCCCTCCCCGCGGGCCCGGGGAGGTCCTTCAACGACGCCCCCGGGCCCCACCCTCCGCACGCGGCGGCCCGCGCCACCGGCCGCCGCCCCCCTCCGGGGGGCATTTCCATGGAAACTCTGACTAATTACACTGAGGGAACCTTTTTGTAAAAAGGTTCCCTCAGACTCCCTCCAAAAACTTTTAACGCGAGTTGGTTTCCCCCGGGGTAATTAATCAGTATCCACGGAAGTCCTGATTTCCCGCGGCGGCACTATCTCGTCGAGGAAGGAGACTCCCCGGTCCGGCGGCGCAACGCCGAGGGCCGCCGCGGCCGTTGCGGCCACGTCGGCGAAGCTCTCCCGCGTGCCGAGGTCCACGCCGCGCCGCAAGGCGGGACCGTGGACGAGCAGGGGCACGTACTCGCGCGAGTGGTCCGTCGAGGGCGTGGTCGGGTCGCAGCCGTGGTCGGCCGTGACGACGAGCATGTCGTCGCCGCGCAGTCTCGACGTTATCTCCGCAAGCCCCGCGTCCACGGCCTCCAGCGCCGCTGCGTAACCCCTGGGGTCGTTGCGGTGGCCGTAGAGCGTGTCGAGGTCCACGAGGTTGGTGAAGACAAGCCCCCTCTCCACCGCCGCCATGACCTCCACGGTCCGCTCTATCCCCTCGGCGTCCGACTTCGTCGGATACTCGGCGCTCGTGCCCCTGTGGGCGAAGATGTCGCCTATCTTGCCGACGGCCATGACGTCAAGCCCCGCCTCCTTCACGGCGTCGAGGAGGGTGGGCCGCGGCGGGGCCATGGAAAAGTCCTTGCGAATGGGCAGCCGCGTAAAGGAGCCCGGACGACCGGTGAAGGGACGGGCTATGACGCGGGCGACGCCGTAATCGTCGGCGAGGGGGCGCACGCTCCGGCACAGCTCGTAGAGGCGCTCCGGCGCCATCACATCGACGTGAGCGGCCACCTGGAAGACGCTGTCGGCCGACGTGTAGACGATGGGCCTGCCTGTGGCCAGGTGCTCGCGGCCGAGCTCCTCTATTATCTCCGTGCCCGAGGCCGGCCTGTTGCCGAGCCAGCCCAGGCCGGTGATGCGCTCGAAACGCTCCATCATCTCCCCGGGAAACCCATGGGGGAAGGTCGGCGGCGGCCGGTCCGTGACGACGCCGGCTATCTCCCAGTGGCCCGTGGAGGTGTCCTTTCCCCTGGAGGCCTCGGCCATGCGGCCGTAGCAGCCCAGGGGCCGCCCGACCCTCCCGAGCGCATCCACCCCCTCTATGTTGCCGAGCCCCAGGGCCTCGAGGTTCGCAGCCCCGATCCCCCCGACGGCGCGGGCCGTGTTGTCGAACGTATGGCTCCCCTCGTCTCCGTAACACGACGCATCGGGCAGCGCGCCGATCCCAAGACCGTCAACGGTCACGATGATGACCCGCCCGAACCTCTCCATCTCACTCCGCCTCCCTGCCCGCGTAACTCAAACCGCCTGGGGGAAACTTTCTGAAGAAGGGCCACAGGCCCGCGTATCCCCCTTCCTCACCGTATGTTACTCGGATCTTCGGCTGTACCGGGGGTTCGGCCCGCGCCAGGCGGGATCTTTTACGCCTTTGCGGCCCGAACCCCCGGTACTGCCCCCCAAGGCGGCCGGCGCGGGCAGCCTGGGGGAAACTTTCTGAAGAAGGGCCATAGGCCCACGTTTCCCCCAGACCCCCTTCAAAGACTTTTAACTTGGGCTGAAGAGCCTCGCTTCCTTGGACGATCATGAGAACCAACGCGGCTCGAAGAGCAAACAAAAAGTTTTTGGAGGGAGTCTGAGGGAACCTTTTTTCAAAAAAGGTTCCCTCAGTGCAATAAATCAGAGTTTCCCCAAAAAGGCCCCTCAGGGGTGATCAACAATTCGATTGCCTCCGCAGGCGGTGATATAGTATCATAACATATCATGCCGAGACTCATAAGTGTATATATTTTCAAGGAAATAACGGCCTCTTTCGTCCTCTGCGTCGTGGTGCTCACCCTGACGGGGCTTCTGAGCAAGGTGCTCAAGATCATAGACCTCGCCGTAAACCACGGCATAGGGCTCAAGTTCATAGGGCTCTTCATAGTGTCGCTGCTCCCGACCTTCCTCATCTACGTGCTGCCCATATCGTTTCTCGTGGCCGTCATGACGGCCTTCACCAGGCTCTCGTCGGACAGCGAGATTACGGCCATGAAGGCGTCGGGGCTGAGTCTCGTCACGCTCACGAGACCGGTCTTCGCCTTCGCCGTCATCGTCTCGGCGATGACGCTGTTTTTCACGCTTTACGGCTTCCCCTGGGGCAACCACAACATAAAAAAACTCCTCTTCGAGGTGGCCCGCACCAAGACGAGCGCCGCCATAGAGGAGAAGACCTTCTATGACAGGTTCAAGGGCGTGGTCCTCTACGTGGACCGCATCGGCGCGGACGGCATGGAGGGCATATTCATCCTCGAGGAGAGGCTGGGGCGCGGAAAAAACCTCATCTTCGCCGAGAGCGGCGCCTTCGTGCCCTCGCCGGAGGACCTCTCGCTCTACATGACGCTGCGCAACGGCACCATCCACGGCCGGGACGAAGAGAGCGGCACCTACCACATGGTGGGCTTCGACACCTACACCGTGGAGCTCGAGGTGCCCGGCGGCGGCTCCATGTCGGGCCGCGCAAACCGCGAGCTCTACCTCACGGACTTCCTCGAACGCATCGACGAGGTGGCGGCGCGCGGCGAATCCACCGCCCCCTACGTCATCGACCTCCACAAGCGCTTCACGCTGCCCGTCTCCATATTCATCTTCACGTTCCTTGGCGTGCCGCTCGGCATCCAGAAGGTGAGAAGCGCAAGGCTCACGGGCTTTGCCGCCGCCTTCGTGCTCGTCTTCATCTACTACGTCCTCTCCACCTCGCTCGAGGCCCTCGGTGAGTACGAGCATATCCCGCCGCTTCTGGCCATATGGGGCTCGACCGTAATCCTCTTCCCGGCCGGGCTCTACGTCTTCTACAGGGCGGCCAAGGACTCGCCGCTCGGCGTCACGGACTTCCTGGAGTCGCTGGGCTCGACCCTGGCCGAGAGGCTCGCCCTTCGAGGCGGAGCCGGGGCAGGTGAGCCGTGAAGGTCCTCGACAGGTACATACTCTCCGAGTTCCTCAAGGTGCTGGCCATGACGGTGCTCTCAATCCTCTTCCTCTTCATGCTCATCGAGGTCATGGAAAAGCTCGACGACCTCATAGAGAAGGGCGTGCCGGCCCGGGAGAGCCTCGCCTTCTTCGTCTACAAGATACCCTTCGTGCTGGGCCAGATATCGCCGGTGGCCGTGCTGCTGGCCGTACTCATCTCGCTCGGCACGCTCAGCAGGCAGGGAGAGATAACGGCCGTGCGCGCCGGGGGGATCAGCATGGTGCGGGCCGTGGCACCGCTCTTTGTCTGCGGCGTGGCCATAACGGCCGCGGTCATCTACATAAACGAGTCCGTAACGCCCTTCGCCATGCGGAAGGTCAACCACATAGACCGCCTGTGGCTCAAGGGCGCAAAGGACGGCGTGCTCGGAAACCGGGGCCTGTGGGTCAGGACCCCGGCGGGCATATACAACGTCCTGGACTTCGACATCGAGAAGGGCACGATGCGGGGCGTAACGCTCTACGAGCTGAAAAGGCCCTTCGGCCTTGCGGGCCGCATCCACGCCAGGGAGGCGGGCTGGAAGGGAGAGAGCTGGGTGGCCGACGAGGCCGAGATCCAGCGTTTCGACGGAAACGAGGTCGTGGAGGAAAAGACGGTCAAGAAGTTCGTCCTGCCGGGACTCAAGGCGCCCGACGAGTTCACCAACCTGGAAACAAGCCACGAGAAGATGAGCTTTTCCGAGCTGCGCGACTTCATACTCGATCTCGAGGCCGAAGGCTACAACACATCGCGCTACAGGGTGGACCTCTACGGCAAGATAACCTTTCCCGTCGTAAACCTCATCATGGTCCTCGTGGGGGTGCCCTTCGCGCTCAAGACGGGCCGCTACGGCGGCATCGCCGTGGGCGTGGGGCTGAGCGTCCTCATCGGCTTCAGCTTCTGGATAATCTTCGCCGTATCGCGCACGCTGGGCCAGAGCGGCATACTGCCGCCCCTCGCGGCCGCCGCCTTCCCCGACGTCCTCTTCTTCGCCGTCGGCGCCCTCATGTTCGGCTACGTGAGACAGTAAGGCCGCGCTGCCTGTCCATTTGAAGGTGCTCCGGGGGGAGGGCCGGTCCGTGCCCCTTCTTCAGGAAGTCTTCCGCCCCCCTTTACGGCGACGATGACCATTGCAGCAAGGGAGAGGGCCGAGACGGCGAGCCCGACGATGAAGGTAGCGGGCAGGTAGTGGAACTCGACGGTGCTCCGTCCGGCCGGCACCACCACCCCCCTTACGGCGCCGTCCACCCTGAATATCTCGGTCTCGACGCCGTTTACGCGGGCGCGCCAGCCGGGATACCAGGTGTCGGTAAGGACGAGCAGTCCCTCGAGGGGAGTCGTCACTTCCACGACGACGCGACGCGGCTCGTAGCTGGTGATGCGCGCCGCCGGCGCCTCGATGAAGGCCGGGAAGACGACCCTGGACTCAAGGGGCGGGGCCTTTTCCAGGACCGCCCCTCTGCCGGGGTCGAAGCCGCCCGAAAAGGCCCGCTCCCTCGCTTCCCGTCCTCCGCCGGAGACGACCTCGTAGGCGTAGACGACGAAGGCGCGTTCAAGGGCTGCGGGGTTTTCGTAGACGCGCACCCGGCCGTCATGAACGAGCGGAAAGCGCCGGACGGGGCCGCCGCCCGGGAGCGAGGCGAGGCGGGCGTTGAGGTCGAGGCCTGCGGGGACGGCGAAATACCTCACGCCGAAGAAGGAATAGACGTCGAGGCCGTGGAGCCAGTCCAGCTCCACCGGCCTTTGCACGCCCCGGTAGGTGAAGCCGCCGCCGCTCGACGACCCGACGCAGCGGCCCGGCATGCCTACAAACCACAGCGATGTCACCGGCTCCTCGTTCTCCAGTGGCACACGGAGGAAGCGCTCCCTCAGGTCGTGGGTCGAACGGGGGACAAGGGCGTTTGCGTAGTGGAGGTCGTAGAGGCCGAGGGCGCTCGCCGTGTTCGGCATGAGCACACCGTAGGCGCCGACGACCCTCGATACTCCGGCCTCTTCCCTCAGAAACCCGACGTAGGGCGGCGCGGCGAAGGGGTCCCGTCTCTGCGGCATGCCTCCTGGCGAGGCGGCGTCGAAGGCGAGGAAGGCGGCGAGGAAGGCGAGCGTAGCCGCCGCCGCTGCCCCGTACCTCTCCCTGGCCACCATGACGACAACCAGCGCCGCGGCCAGCGCAAGCAGCCCCTTCAGCGCGAGCCAGTCGGCGTCGTAGCCCCGCGGCACCGACCACCAGGCCTCGGCGGCGAGCACCGCCGGGGCGGCCCAGAGCCCCCTGCCCCTGGTGACATAGCGGCTCACACAGGCATAGATCGCGAAGATCGCTGCGGCGGCGACGACCGTGGAGCCCACGACGGCGGGGACGACGTACCGCGCCGCGGCGGCGTCGAAGATGTCGCCGCCCACGGCCGCGAGCGCCGCCGCCGTCCGCAGGGGCCAGAGGGCGTAGAGCAGCGTAGCGACTACGAGGGCCGCCACGGCCGGACCGTACCGGAGTCCCCCCCTGCGCCGCCTGGCGGCGGCCGCCGCCTCAAGGCCGAGGGCGGCCGAGCAGGCCGCCGAAAAGACCCAGGCCGGACCGGCCCAGCGAAGGCTCCACGCCTGATCGAAGAGCGGCAGGGCCCCGAGGCTGCGCCAGGGCTCGACACCAAGGTTCTTGAGCATGATCGAGATGGTGAAGAGGAAGAAGAAGGCCGTAAGCCCCCTGTGGGGCGCGCGCCTGTCCATGACGGCCGCCGCCACGCCGGTCAGGGCGAGCATCGGCGCGGCGGCGCCGACGAAACCGCCGAGCAGGTCCCACACGCCGTTTACGGGGAGATACCTGTACAACCCGCCGCCGCTTTCGACAAAGCCGCAGGGAAGGGAGGCCGGAACCCTTACAGGCAGCTCCGTCGCCCCGGGAACGAAGACGGCCATGAGACTCATCCGGTTGACGAGCGCCTGGAGCCCCATGAGCCCCCCGGCGGGATGTATGTGGCGGCTCCAGACGACGAGCTCGAAGAAGGGGACGAGCAGCACCGCGGCGGCGGCGAGCCCCAGGGCGTAGGCGGCCGCAAAGTGAACGCACCGGCGCCATCCCCCGGCGCCGTGAAGCGAAAAGGCGCGCGCCAGGAAGTACAGGAAGGCGAGAAGGGTTGCGTAGAGCGTAACCTCCGGCTGACCGGCAAGGTGCATGAGGGCAAAGGCGAGGGCCGCGGCCGGGATGCCTGCGCGCCGGTACGTCCCGGCGGCGAGAGACTCGACGAAGAGCATGACGAGCGGCAGGACCATAGCCGCGTTGGTGAACTGCTCCAGGGCGGGGAACCAGACGAAGACACCAGAGAACATGTAGGCGACGCCGCCGGTGAAGGCGGACGCGGCGCAGAGCCCCAGGCGCGAAAGAAAGAGGAAGGTGAAGAAGCCGGCAAGGACCATGCGGCCCACGATGAACCGGTCCCACAGCGTCGGCGGGCTCAGGTCCTCGACGACCTGGTAGGGGAAGAAGACCCGCGTCGAGTACTGGGCGGCAAGCGGCGTGCCACCGCCCTGGTGGGGGTTCCACAACGGCAGGTCCGCCGAGCGGTAGATGCGCCCCGCGAGGCTGTTCACCGGCGACTCGTACCATGTGGGCGTGGCCGTATCGACATTGAAGGTCGGGGCCGGACGCCTCTCCTCCTCGCCGGCGGCATGGAGCGAAAGCGCGGGGGGCTGGTAGAGCGGGGCAACGAGCGTGGCGCCGCCGAGGACCACCGGTCCGTAGACGACGGATGCAAGGATTGCGTAGAGGACGAGGGCCTTCAGCGCCGCGCCCGCGGCGGAGCGCCGCTGCTGCCGTCGGTAAGTTCCTGCCGTGGCGGCCATGGGGACAACCCGTCAGGGCATCCAGAGGTACATGAACTTCACACCGAGATGAGCGGTCAGCGCGCGGGCGTCGATGTTGATGAGATTCACCGTCGTGGGCCCGGCGGCGGGGACGCCGGAATATATGTTGGCCCTGTAGGCGCCGGGCCGCGTGTATGTGACGAGCAGCGCCTGCTCAATGCCCGCCCGCTTCTTTGCAATCTCCACGGCCCGCTCGAGATATCCTATCTCGTCGATGAGGCCGTGTTCGAGGGCCTGGCCGGCCGTATAGATGCGGCCGTCGGCGAGCTTCCTTATCGTCTCCCTGTCGAGTTCCGGTCTGCCGCGGTCCACCACCTCTATGAAACGCTCGTAGAGGGAGTCGATTATGCCCTGGAGGACGCGGCGGTCCTCGTCGGTCATGGGCCTGAGCGGCGAGCCCAGGTCCTTCATGCCGCCCGACTTTATGGTCTCGTCGGTGATGCCCACCTTGCCGAGGAGGCCGGAGGCGTTGACCATGTAGGCGACGACGCCGATGCTGCCGGTGACGGTCGTGGGATGGGCCACCACGGCGTCGGCCGCAACGGCCACGTAGTAGCCGCCCGAGGCGGCCACGTCCATAAGCTGCGCAACGACCGGCACCTTGCGCTCCCGCTTGAAGCGCCGGATCTCGTGGTTTATTATGTCGCAGGTCGTGACCACGCCGCCGGGACTGTTGATCCTCAGCACCACGGCCTTCACGTCGGCGTCGGCCGCGGCCTTGTCGAGCTCCTCGCGGATGCGCGCCGTGAGCGGCGGCTTCTCCTTGAGGCCGAGGACGTCGAGGGCCTCGCGCTCGTCGCTTATGGCGCCGCTTATGTCGATTATCAGCACCTTGTGGCGGCCGCCGCCTCCAACGACCTGCTCGGTCAGCGGCTCTACCGTCGGCACCGGTATGGTCACGCAGCCGCCCGCAAGGATGAGCGCAGCGAGCACCGCCGCAAAGAGAGAACGCCGTTTCAATCCTTTCATGGCGAACCGCCCTCCCCCTCAGGTGAGCCTTCCAAGCTTTGTGAGCAGATCGCCCACGGCAAGACGCACGACCGCGCTGACCGACCACTTCTGCCCCAACTCCTCGGTGTAGCTTCGGGCCACCTCGCGCAATGCCTCGAGCTGGTCCTCCTCGAGGTAGAGGGTGCACCTCACAAGCTCTTCGTGGTCATGCTCCACGCCGCTCTTTCTTCCTTTTCCCTGCTTCATGAAAGCCCCCTCTCTTGCTCCGGCGGCTCCGGTCAATAATACTGCGGGCACCTCTATCGAGCGGTCCCTCGGCCCCAAGTAAAAAGGCAAGTCTGGTTTATTGCACTGAGGGAACCTTTTTGTAAAAAGGTTCCCTCAGACTCCCTCCAAAAACTTTTAACGCCCTGCGGATCATCCCGATTTTGCCTGCAAAATCGGGATGATCCGCAGGGAATTAAAAGTCTTTGAAGGGGGTCTGGGGGAAACGTGG